>DATCXH010000323.1:0-5340 GCA_036565925.1 Vicinamibacterales bacterium | reverse complement strand
CAACAGCTCCGCCGAGGCATGCGGCGACACCACGTTCGGAGCCACTCCACCTTCGATCAAGCCGACGGTGTAGTGCGTGCGACCGAGCAGCGGATCGTCAGGCAGCGCCAACCCGCGAATCACCATCAGCGCATCGAGCAGTTTGTCGATCGCCGAATCGCCGAGTTCGGGAAACGACGAATGCGCCGCACGCCCCTTGGCATGAAGCCGCACGCGAAGCAGACCACGCGTCGCGGCGCCCAGGCGGTTGTCGGTCGGCTCACCGTTGATAAGAAAGCGAACGCCGGTGGGCGCCAGGTGGTTGGCGACGCGCGCGCCGTCGCTGCCGCGCTCCTCGCCGACGACGAACAGCAGTGCGGTGCGCGTCTCGCCCGCCGCACGCAGCCGCTCGACCGCTGTCACCTGCGCGGCGAGGATGCCCTTCGCGTCACATGCACCACGGCCAAACACCAGACCGCGTTCCTGATGACTGGGATAGAACGGCGGCACGCAGTCGAAGTGTGTCGAGAAGACAATCGCCGGCGGCGTGCCGAGGTGCGCGTAAACGTTGAAGCGGTCATCCGAGACCGGCTGCTCGACGACCTCGTACCCGAGATCGCGGAGACGACGGGCCAGCCAGCGGCCCGCTTCCCCTTCACGTCCGGTCGTTGAATCGATGTCGACGAGACTGCGTGTCAGCTCGATGGGATCAATCGTCTGCATCGACACGCGATCTACACGCGCGCCGCTGCACCGAGCAGTTTGAGCTGCTGCAGCACCTTCATGATCTTCTCGCGCGCCCCGGGGGACGGCGGGACCATCGGCAGACGATAGCTTTCCTCGATCAATCCCATGGCCGCCATCGCCGCCTTGCAGGGGATCGGATTGGTCTCGATGAAATTGACCTGAATCAGCGGCAGTAACCAATGATGCAGCTTGCGCGCGGCGGTGAAGTCGCCCTTCTCGCACAGCTCGACGATCTGCGCCATTTCGGCCGGCGCTTCGTTCGACGCGACCGACACCACACCGCGTCCGCCGACAGCCATTGCCACGACCGTGAGCGGATCGTCGCCGCTGAGAAGGTGGAAACCTTCGGGCGCCTCGGTGACGATGGTGGACCAGTGCTCGACGTTGGTCGCGGCTTCCTTCGTCGCGACGATGTTCGAAATCTGCGCCAGCCGCAGTGTCGTCTCGACCGACATGTTGACGCTGGTGCGCGTCGGCACGTTGTAGAGCACGATCGGGATGCGGACACTCTCCGCGATCGCCTTGAAGTGCTGGTAGAGACCTTCCTGCGTCGGCTTGTTGTAGTACGGCGTGACGGAGAGCAGGCCGTCGGCGCCAACGCGCTCCATGTCGCGCGCCAGCTCGATCACCTCGCGGGTGTCGTAGCCGCCTGCACCGGCCAGCACCGGCACCTGGCCGTTGGATTCTTCGACGACCAGTTCGACGACGCGGAGCTTGTCGCGATGGCTGAGCGTCGGCGCCTCGCCGGTCGTGCCGCAGGGCGACAGGAAGTGGACACCGCCATCAATCTGTCGTCGGGCCAGGCGCTTGATTGCGTACTCGTCGAGGGAGCCGTCCTTGGTGAACGGCGTAATCAATGCGGTGCCGACGCCCGTGAATCGCGTACGCATTTTCTGCCCCCTTGTGTCCGAAATCTTGCGAAAGGGGTCTGACCCGGGGTCAGACCCCTTTCGAAAATACGATCAGACGCCTAGCACGTCCTGCATCGAATACCAGCCGCTTCGACCTTTGATCCAACGCGCGGCGACGAGGGCACCGCTGGCGAACCCGCGACGATCGCGCGCCCTGTGAATCAACTCGATCGTATCCGAAGGACCATCGAATCCGATCGTGTGAGTGCCGGGAACCATTCCGGCCCGGCTCGACGACATATCGATGGGACGCTCGAAGCCGGCGGCCTTCATCGCGTCGCGCAGCTGAAATGCGGTCCCCGACGGCGCGTCGCGTTTCGCGCTGTGATGAATCTCATGCACCCAGGCGCCATATTGCGGCTGGGCCTGCATCATCCTCGCAGTCTCGGCGACGAGATGCTGAAAGATGTTCACGCCGATCGAGAAATTTGCCGACGCGACGACCCCGAGCCCGGCCTGAGCCGCGTCGGCGCGCAGCTTGCCCGCATGCTCGCCCCACCCGGTGGTGCCGATCACGACATTCATCTTCGACTGCACATACTTCGGGAAGTTGGCCACGACCGCCGCTGCCGTCGAGAAGTCGACCGCGACATCCGCCGATCGCCACTCGCCGGCGCTCTCATCGACACGCCCGACGATCTCGATATCCTGACCGGCGGCGAGTTCCTCCACCATCCGGCCCATCTTCCCGTAGCCAACGATCAGGAGCTTGAGGCTCATGGAAAGAACTCCTGGTGCAACCGCTGCATGGCGTGAGGGAGATCCGTCTGCCGCAGCACCACGGTGATGTTCCGGCGCGACGCCGCCTGCGAGATCATCTTCAGCGGCACCTCTTCGAGCACGCCGACGACACGGGCCGCAATCTCAGGCGCCTCCTGCAGACTGTCGCCAACCGCACAGAGGAGCGCAAGGTCATGTTCGATCGACACTTCGGCAAACTCCGACAGCGCGTGCGCGATCGCATCGAGGTTGCGACGATCGTCCACCGTCACCGACACGCTCACCTCGGACGTCGTCACCATGTCGACGGCTGTGCGGAAGCGCTCGAACACCTCGAAGACGCGACGCAGAAAGCCGTACGCCATCAACATGCGCGTCGAGGTGATGTCGATGACCGTGACGTCTTTCTTGCTGGCCAGACCGGTCAGGCGCGCGCCGGACGAGCCTTCGTTCTGCGCCGTGATCAAGGTGCCGGCGCCATCCGGCTTCCAGGAATTGAGAATGCGGACCGGAATGTTCCGTTCGACCGCCGGAAGGATCGTGCTCGGATGGAGCACTTTCGCGCCGAAGTAGGCGAGCTCGGCGGCCTCGGCGAACGAGAGCTGGGCGATGAGACGCGGCGAGGTAATCACGCGTGGGTCGGCACTGAGCATGCCGTCCACATCAGTCCAGATCTGAATCTCGCGCGCATCGATCCCGGCCCCGACGATCGCGCCTGAATAATCAGAGCCACCGCGTCCCAGAGTCGTCGTATGACCTTCTGCCGTCGCGCCGACGAATCCACCAAGAACAGCGACCTTGTCGTCGTCGATAATCGGCTTCACCGTCTTGCGCAGCGCGGCGTTCGTTTCCGGTCCGAGCGGCAACGCACCGGTGTGATCACCGCTCGTGACGATCGCGCAACGGGCGTCTACCCATTCGGCAGGCACCCCGGCCTCGGTCAGCGCGGCGGCAATGATGCGCGAGCTGAGAAGCTCGCCCATCGCGGCGACGACGTCGAGGGTGCGGGGTGAGACCTCGCGCAGGATGGCGAGCGCGCGGACGATGTCGGCGAGCTGATCGAACTGGCCAGCGATGTGCGCCAGCAGTGGAGTCTGCGCGTGTCCTGTGACGAGGGCGCGAACCGCGGACGCATGCCGCTCGCGGAGTTCGTCCACTCGGGTCAGCGCGTCGCTCGGACGGCCGGCACCAGCGGTCGACGCAATCGCCAGCAGCGCATCGGTGACCTTGCTCATCGCCGACACGACGACGACGGGCCCGCGCCCATCGCGCGTGCGCGCCGTCCTGACAATCTCGATCAAACGTCGGATAGCTTCTGGATCGGCGACCGACGTGCCGCCGAATTTCTGTACGACCATGTAGTCAGCTTGGCAGCGTAGGCCGGCTTCAAAGCAAGGCCCGCCCTACGCGTGAGGAATCAATCTGGCTAGATTACCTCATCGCTGGACCGGCAAGCCTGCGGCTTCCCATGCAGCGAGCCCTCCGCTCATTTCCGTGAGATTGGTGCGGCCGAGTCGCTGCAGGATTCCCGCGGCGATCGACGAGCGGTAGCCACCCGCGCAGTGCACGAGCACGGGTCGGTTGGCTGGCACCTCCTCGATCCGTTCGGCGAGGTGATTCAACGGGATATTCACGCTGCCCTCGATATGCGACTTCTGCCACTCGCGCGGCGCGCGCACGTCCACGACGATGGGCGGCGTTGACGAGGACAAGGCGCCAGCCGCTTCGGCCGGTGTCACGCGCGTGGTGCCGGTCATCAAGTCGGTACGCGACTCGAGCGCGCTGATGCCGTCGCGCAGATACCCAACAACGCTGTCGAAGCCGATGCGGCCAAGGCGCATGGCGGCTTCCTCCTGACGCCCGGGCTCGGCGATGATGACGATCGGCTTGTCGCGATCGAGGATCGTCCCAGCCCATGTCGCGTAGCTCCCGCCAAGTCCGATGTTGAGGCTGCCCTTCATGTGCGCGCGTGCGTACTCGACCGGTTCGCGCACGTCGAGCACCTGTGCGCCGACCGCCTGAAGCGACAGAAGCACCTCGAGGTCGAGCGGCTTGAGCTGATGCTCGAGCATCTGCGACAGCGTCGGCCGCTCCTTCGTGTTGAGCACGGCGTCGTAGGTGAAGTACGACGGCGCATCGGGCTGGTCGGTGGTGACGAGCTCGATGAACTCCGGCTCGCTCATCGGCTGCAGCGCGTAGTTGGTGCGGCGCTGCTCACCGATCGTCGAGACCGTCTCCTTGCTCAATTGCTTGCCGCACAGCGAGCCCGCACCATGCGCGGGATAGACAAGGGTGGCGTCGGGCAACGGCAACAGCTTGTCGCGGACCGAGCGATACAGCATCTTCCCGAGATCGCTTGCCGACCATCCGAGCGAGGCGCGCAGATCGGGGCGTCCGACATCGCCGACAAACAACGTGTCGCCGGTGAGAATCGCCTGCGGATTGTGAGCATCGACGTCGAGATCGAAGACGAGGATCGAAATCGATTCGACCGTGTGCCCGGGCGTCTCGAGGACCGTCAACCGCACGCGGCCGAGATCGAGACTGTCGCCGTCGGCCATCGGTGCGAACTCGAACTCCGCCTTCGCCTGAGCCCCGAGGTGAATCGTCGCGCCGGTCCGGTCGCGCAGCTCGAGATGTCCGGCCAGGAAGTCGGCGTGGAAGTGCGTGAGGAAGACGTGACGAATCTGCAGTCCGTTGCTCGCCGCGTCGGCCAGATACGCATCAATATCGCGCTGCGGATCAACGATCACCGCCGTACCGCTCGACTCGTCGCCGATCAAGTACGACGCGTGCGCAAGGCAATTCAGGTAGTACTGCTTCAGGATCATTGGGGGGACTCGGGAATACCTACTTCGATAGCTCGTTCTTCACGACGTAGCCGCCCTTCATGACAAAGCGCACGCGCTGCATCTCACTGATGTCGGCGAGCGGATTGCCGGCTACCGCGATGATATCGGCGTACTTGCCTTTCTCGACGCTG
>DATCXH010000834.1:0-2988 GCA_036565925.1 Vicinamibacterales bacterium | reverse complement strand
TCGGAATGAACTCGTTCTGCTGTGACGGCTGAGCGGGCTGAGGAGTCGGCTGCTGCGCCGCACCACTCGCCGCTCCCGACACGAGCATCAATAACAACACCGCACACCAGCGTTTCAGCCTCGTCGTCATCAGCGTTCGTCCATTGCAAGATACAGCGCGTCAACTCGCGCCTGCTGCTCCTCCACGCGCACCCGCAGCTTCATCAGTACGATGAACAGCAACACGAAGGTGATCACGCAGAACCACAGCGGAAAGCCCATCGTGAACGGCAATTTCGGCACGACGCTCGTTGCCGGGTGAATCGTGCGCCAGTAGTTCACCGAGATATAGATGAACGGCACGTTGGCCATCCCAAACAGTGCCAGCGCCGCGGCGAGCTTCTCCGATCCCGGTCCGCCGTACCGGCGCAGAATCAGATACGCACACCCGATCATCCAGCTCACCAGGCTCGATGTCGTGCGCGCGTCCCAGATCCAGAACGTGCCCCATGCCTTGCGCGCCCACAGCGGACCAGTGACGAGCGTGAGCAGCCCGAACAGCACGAGCAGCTCCCCCGCCGCCAGCGCCGTGCGATCGTGACGGAGATCGCCGGTCACGAGATACCGGATGCTCGCCACGCCGCACACCATCGCCGCGATGAGGAACATCCACGCCGATGGCATGTGGTAGTAGAAGATCTTCTGCACGAGTCCCATCGTTGACTCGTAATCGGCGTTTGCGATGACCAACGGCGAGAACGCGAACATCGCTGCGCAGATAAACGCGACCGGTGTGAACCACTTGGGCATAGGAATCAGAATCAGTCGGTCATCACGGCTTCGAACGTCCACAGCGCCAGTGTCACGAACACGACGTCGAACGTCACCAACAGCGCCAACCAGAACCGGATGATGCCGACATCGAGCTCCGGTTGCAGCAGCGTCGCTGTGCCCCGGACTCCGGCAATGATGACTGGAACGGTAATCGGATACAACAGCACCGGCAGCAGCACGTCGCGACTGCGCGCCCTCACCAGCATCGCGGCGAACAACGTGCCGACCGCGGCGAACCCAACGGTTCCAGTGGCCATAATCGCGATGAGCCAGAACGGATGCGCCAGCAGGCGTGCCTGGAACAACAGCGCGACCAGCGGAATCAGCAGCAGCTCGGCGCCGAAGAGCAGCACCAGAATCCCGAGCAGCTTGCCCACGTACACGGCCGGCCGCGACGCTGGAGCCAGTAGCAGCGCGCGCAGTGTTTCTGACTGGCGCTCACGTTCAAACGTACGACCCAGTGCCAGGTTGCCGGCGAACATCACCGCAATCCACAAAATACCCGCCGCGCCGTCTTCAGGTCCACGGCCTTCACGCACCAACGCAAACGCAAACACCAACACACATGACACCGCGAAGAACAGCGTCGTGTAGACAATCTCCTTGCTGCGGACCTCGACGGTGAGGTCCTTGCGCAGGATGAGCCACGCGACGCGTATCACGACCCGAACGGCCCCGTCATCGCACGGCGATAGGCTGCCCGCAGGCCCTCGGGCCTGGAGAGCGACTCCACCATTCGCCCTTCACGCAGGAAGATCGCTTCGTCGAGCAATCCGTCCGCTACGTCGAGATCGTGAGTCGCCAGGACGATCGCCGCGCCGCTCTCTCGCAGTCCGCGCAGTCGCGCCACCAACGCCGATGTCGAGGCCTGGTCGAGACCGGTGAACGGTTCGTCGAGCAGCACGAGGCGCGGATCGTGAATCAGTGCGCGCTCGAGCGCCACCCGCTGACGCATGCCGCGCGAGAAGCCCGCGACGAGATCGTCGCCACGATCCGCGAGACCTGCGCGCGTCAACGCCGCGCGCGCCGCTTCGTCGGCGTCGTGCCGACCGTAAAGCCCGGCGAAGAATGCGAGATTCTCCCGCGCCGTCAGTTCCGGATAGAGAAACAGGTCGTGCCCGAGTACGCCAATACGCCCGCGCAGGGCGGGAGGCGCGTCGGACGCCTGCATGGTGCCGTAACGGATCGATCCCGCGCTCGGCTTCAGCAGCGTGGCCAGCATAGCGAGCAGCGTAGACTTGCCGGCGCCGTTGGGTCCGAGCAACCCGATGATGCTGGTCCGTGCGGCGACGAACGATACTCGCGCAACAGCGCGACGACGGCCGAAGTGACGTGAGACCTCGTCGACGGTGACGCGATCGAAATCGAGGCTGGCCCCCGGCGACGGTGAGGGAGTTGGCGAAGTCGACGGGCTCACGCGGCGATGCCCTCGCCGCCTCCCTCCGGGCTGGTGCCCACTTCGTCGAGTTCCCCGTAAATGCGCTCGAGCTCGGCGTAGATGCGCTGGCGGCGCGTGGAATAGTTGTTCGGCTCGACCGTGCCGCCCCGGCGCTTCGACTCGAGCTGCTCCAGTTGCGACAGCAACGTATCGCGCCGCTTGACGAGCGTCTGACGCGCCTCGTCGTGACCGGCGCGCTTCGAGATGGCCAGCCAGACACCGAACGCCCCGAGCAATCCGGCAAGAGTCATCGCGACGTATCGCGGAACCTGGCTCGTCACCGGCAGATTCGACAACGTGACGACGGTCTTGCCGCCTGCCGGTAGTCCCGGTCCTCGACCGAGCACGAAGACGTCACCGGCCTCCGCTGTCACATCCTGGGCTGACGTGAATTGTGGAGACGAGATCGACAGGTTGTTGACCTTCTCCACTCCGACCGTCACCTGCTGCAAGGCCGCTGGCCAGGCCTGCTCCATCGTCAGGTCGGATGTCTCATACGGCATCCGAAACGCGACCTGCACCAACGTTGTCCCCGACGCAAACGGTCCCCTGATAACGACGCGATCGGGTGAGACTTCAGCTGCGGGAGATGATCCTTCGAGCGCGGTCGCCCCCTGCGCACCACGCGGAAAATTCAGAACGAGCGGCTCGCCGATGTCCACTCGCGAACGGGCGGTATTGAGAATTTCGAGGACGTAATAGATCTCGAGCGCGTCCTCGCGGAACTGCATCAGGAT
>DATCXH010000152.1:0-2379 GCA_036565925.1 Vicinamibacterales bacterium | reverse complement strand
TTGTCGGATCCGACAACCGTTACGTTATAGAGGCTCTGCAGCTCCTGGATTGCTCGTTGCGGTACGAGCATGGCGTCCTTTCTGGTTTCGAGGACGAAGCGCACGCGCCCGTACTGGCCTGGTCGAATCAAGCCGTTTGGGTTCGGGAATCGAAACTGCAGCGACAGCGTCCCCGTCGTCGTATCAACCGCGCGCTCGATTGCGTCGAGACGACCTTTATCGGGATGCACGCTGCCATCGGCAAGCACGAGATCGACCGGCACGGGCTGGCCGCCACGCTGTTTGCGAAGTTCGTCGGCACGTCGTCCGAGCCGCAGATACTCCGCTTCGCTGATACCCGCGGTGAAGAGAATCGGATCCACCTGCGACACTGTTGTGAGCAGCGTGCTTTCACCGCGGCCGACCAGCGATCCGGACCTGACCAACGTCGTACCGACGAGCCCGGTGATCGGCGCGACCACCGCGGTGTATCCCAGGTCGAGTTGGGCCTTGTCGACCGTGGCGTTCTGCGCTGCCACTTGAGCCTGCGCTGCCTCTTGCGACGACACGGCATTGTCCAGTTCCTGCTGACTGACGGCCTGTTTCTTCGCGAGGGGCTCCAGCCGCTTCACGTCGTTCTGGGTCTTGACGTATCGCGCCTGCCATGTGGCGAGATCGGCCTTCGCGTTGGCGAGCGTCGCTTGGAACGGCTTCGGGTCGATGCGGTAGAGCAGTTGTCCCTTCTTGACCATCGTGCCTTCCTGGAAGGCGACGTCGTCCAGATACCCTTCAACGCGCGCGCGAATTTCAACGTCCTGCGAGCCCTTGGTCTGGCCGACCAGCTCGATGACGATCGGCACATCGCGACGCTCAACGCTCGTGACGAGTACCTGTGGAGCCGCCGGTGGCGCGGCCTTGGCCTGGTCGCCCTTACACGCGATCGTGAGGACGCTGGCAAGCATCAGCGCCGCCACGCAATAAGGCTGAATAGTTGACTGGCTGGTGGGGTTGATGATCGTGCGCACAGTCTCTCCCTCTCGGTGACGGAGGGGTGGTGCACGCGTGGTGCCAGCGCGGCGCGGAGTCGCGTTGACGCATTTCTGCCGAAGGTGGTCACTACCGGCAGCGATCTCTGCCGTCAAATCTCGTGAGCGGCTCCGTGATTTCGGAGCCGCTCCAGGATTCCGGCGACATACGCCCGAGCGTGATTGTCAGAGGCCGGTAACAGATGGCTCATCGGATTGTGCGGCGCGCCTCATCGTGATGGACGCGCACTGTCGGCCGGCGACCGACGGCGTCGATGACGCCCCATCGTCCTCGAAGGCCGCGGACCTCGAGCCACTCCAGTTCCGGAGGCAACGACGCATCGACAGTCAGCCGATCGCCGCGTGGTTCGAGCCCAAGCAACGTGCGGATGAACAAGAGCGGGGCTCCGGAGGCCCAGGCTTGTGGGCTGCATGCCGTGGGGTACTCGACCGGGAATTGCGTGCGCTCCCGCGGGTAGCCGGCGAACACTTCCGGAAGACGATGCTTGAAGTAGCGCGCGGCCTGGAGGATTCCCGACGCGATGCGGGCGGCCTCGTCTCGATACCCGTACCGCGTCAGGCCGAGTGCAATGATCGAATTGTCGTGCGGCCAGACCGTACCGACGTGGTAGCCGATCGGGTTGTAACCGCCTTCGCCTTCGGCCATCGTTCGGACGCCCAACCCCGAGAAGAGCGATCTGCTCATGAGGTGCTGCACGACGTGCGGTGCCTTGTCGCTGTCCACGATGCCGCTCCAGAGGAGATGTCCGATGTTCGACGTGATTGAGTCGACCTGACGTCGATCGCCGTCGATGGCCAGCGCGAAGCACTCACGGTCGGGCATCCAGAAATCGCGGTTGAACCGCTCCTTGAGGTCGCCGGCACGTTCCTCGAGGCGTGCCGCCAACGCCGCGTCGTTCCAGAACCTGCGTGCCAGCCGTGCGCACCGCATCCTGGCGTCGTAGGCGTAGCCCTGGATCTCGCAGCACGCCCGCGGCAGTCCGGCGAGCGAGCCATCGCGAAAGACAATCGAATTCCACGAATCCTTCCAGCACTGATTCTCGAGACCGGTTTCCGCGTTGCGGCGTTGGTACGAGATGTAGCCATTGCGCATCCGGTCGCCGTATTCGTCGAGCCACTCGAGGGCGGCCCGTGCAGGTTGCTCGAGTTGTCGGATGAGGTCGACGTTTCCCGTCCACAGCTCGTATTCATCGAGCAGCACCAGGAACAACGGCGTCGCATCAGCACTGCCGAAGTACGGTGAATGCGGTCGCTCGGCGAACGCCGTCATCTCGCCGATGCGCGACTCATGGAGAATCTTCCCCGGCTCCTCATCACGAAACGGGTCAATGCGTGTCCCCTGCCGCGCAGCAAG
>DATCXH010000169.1:0-11905 GCA_036565925.1 Vicinamibacterales bacterium | reverse complement strand
CCCTCGCGCCTGAAAAGGCCAGCCGCCGTCCCCCGACCCGGCTCGAGGTTCTCATCGATTCGGCGATCGACGCGTTTCACGCGCGCCGAACGGAAGGCGGGCAGCGCCCTGCGGCGACGCCAGCCGTTCCACCACCGCCGGCTCCAGAACGGGAGCCGGAGCCGCCGCCCGCGTTTGCCTATTCGGAATCGGTAGCTCCGCGGCGTCGCGAGCAGGTGTTCCCGACGCCGCTGCCACCGCTACCCCAGCCCGAGAACATCGACATGGCGTCCCTCGCGCACCTCTGCACGCGTCTCGGGTGTGCACAGGAAGCCGAGGAACTCACCGCGGTCCTCGAGGAGGCCGCTCTGATCCTCGATCTCGCGGGTCTGATCGTCTGGGTTCCTGATGCGCACGGCGTGGTGCTCACGCCGGTCTTCGCTCATGGCTACCCTGACGAGGTGATCGCGCACTTGTCACGTGTCACCACTGACGCCGACAACGCCAGCGCCGAAGCCTTTCGCAGCGGCAGGATGTGCATCGTCAGTGGTGGTGGCGCAAGTACCGGGGCGATCGTCGCGCCGATGCTGACACCGATTGGATGTGCGGGCGTGCTTGCCGTCGAAGTCAGAAATGGAGCCGAGCAGCGCGAAGATCTGCGCGCCGCGCTGACGATCCTCGCGGCGCAGGTATCGACGTTGATGGGCTTTTCAGTACTTGCCCAGACGATGACCGCGTAAGCCTCGTTCGTAGGGGCGACGCATGCGTCGCCCTATTCTTTTTGCGCCCGACTCTGCCGCAGATAGTGCGGGCTGTACGACAGGCCGTACGAGGTCTTCTGCGTCGCCTCGGCCTTTTGCTTGTTGAAGTCGGCGCGCGACGCCTCGATGGCCTGGATCTCCTGCTCGCTGCACGGACGCATTGTGACCGGCTCACGCGGTACGAAGAACACCTGGCCAATCGGGATGCTGTGCTCGACTGTGATCCCCTCGCCTGCCTGCAACACGTAGCGGAACTCGGTCTCGTGCGCGTACCAGTCGGTTTCAACTCTGATCGCCAGCATTGGCGCGACGGGTCGTTCGATCATATTGAGGATCGGCGAGTAGACCGTGTCCCATCCGGACGGCGTCTGAAAATTTGTCGCACCGCGCAGCGCCACGGCACCCGCGGGCGTGCCCATATCCTCCGGCACGAGGAACGCGCGCATCACCGCCAGCGCGGCCTCTCGTGAGAGCATCGGCGCACCGACAAATGTCACTTCCTCCTTCATCATGCCGATGCCACCGACCGACATTGCCATCGTCACCTGGAAGATCGGCGTCCGCTTACCATCTGAGGTCAGCAGGTAGTAGATGAAGCGATAGCGGCCGTCGCCCTCGAACTCGACGAACA
Source organism: Vicinamibacterales bacterium (assembly GCA_036565925.1). Taxonomy (GTDB): domain Bacteria; phylum Acidobacteriota; class Vicinamibacteria; order Vicinamibacterales; family UBA2999; genus Gp6-AA40. The sequence goes on along the minus strand of DATCXH010000169.1, from coordinate 10,534 downwards.
ACGACTCCTTCGCTTCGAGCGGCGCGTACACCATGAATCCGAGCATGCTGCCGGCTTCGAGCACCGGACAGTGCCGCGCATGTTGCGGCAGCAGCGGCCTCGACGACTCGCGTTTCGGCGGCAGGCCCGTGGCTGGCCGCCGCGTGTTCGGAAAGGTACGGACTTCCATGTCCGTATCGTAGTTCACCTGCGCCGAGCGAGCCCGTTAGGCGAGTCGAAGGCGCCTGACCTGAGCGCAGTTGAGGGGCTCGCGTCAGAGGAACCCGCGACGTAGGCGGTTCGCGTCCGCACTTTCAGGTCCTTGTGTTCGGGTGCCGCAACCAGCACACGTACGCCCTTGACCTTGCCGCTTGATGTATCTTCGGGCTCGTACGCCAATGTGTAGCGGCTTCGAATGTCGGCAGCGATCGTGTGGAAGGCTTTGCCGATATGGGCTTTCGTCTTGGGCTCGAACGCCAGGCCTCCTGTGACCTTGGCGAGGTGACGCAGCGCGCCGGCGTTGTGGCCGGGCACGATCGGATCGATCAGCGCCATCGTGTAGATGACGACATTCGACGCCTCCACTTTCTGGAGCAGTTCGTCAGACGTGATCCGGCTGGCATTGTCGCCACCGTCACTCAACACGATCAGCACTCGCCGCGGGTGACTGCCACGTTCGACGCCGTCTATCGCTTCCGAGAGTGCGTCGTAGAACGCCGTCTTCCCGAGAACGGTGAGGCTGTTTGCGAGTGCCTCTCGCAACTGCAATGGATCGCTGGTGAATTCGGCGCCGGTGTCGAGCACACGCGTGACGCGCTCATTGAACACCAGCGGCAGGAACTCGTCTTCGGGATTGCTGGCTTCGGCCAGCGAGGTGATGCCGGCGATCATGCGGTCGCGATTGACCAACATGCTGCCGCTGGAATCAATGAGTAAAGCTATGGTGGCTGGCGCGTCCTGTTCCGCGAAGAACGCGATGTTCTGCGGCCGACCCTCTTCCAGCACACGAAAGGACTCGACTGGTAGTCCGCTGACGAAGCCGCCGCGTTCGTCAGTGACGGCGACATCGAGCAGGACGAGCTCGGATCGCGCGCTGAAACGTGCGTCATTCTTCTGGGCCGCCGCATCATCGTTCTGTGTGGCGATGGCTGCTGCGCCGAGCGCGATCAACGCTGTCAGCGTCAGCATCGTGGCGCGCATGGGGTGCCTCCCGCTATGAAAAGGGCGCGTGGAACGGGGAGCAGTTCCACGCGCCCTGCGGTAATGTCAGTTCACAACTACTTGCGAAGCAGTCGAAGACCAAGTCCGCCGCTCGCCAGACCCGTGAGCAGGATTAACGCAAGGGGGCTGGCAGTCTGTGGCAGCGAGCTCCGCTCCTGTGCCGATGCTGGCGGTGCATTCTCGAACGGTGGCTGCTGCGCCGGCGGCTGGGCCTGCGCCTGCTGCTCCACCTGCTGCTGTTCGATATCCGTCGCTACTGACTGGTCGGGAGAGGCCTCAGCTGGAACACCATTGCCTTCCACCACACCAGGCGCATCCGGCTCCGCAATCGGCGGCACGGCTACGGGCTCACCTTCGGCAGCGAGGCCGGGCGATTCTTCGTTCACCGCGGCAACCGGTGCGGGCTGGTTGACACGGTTCAAATCCGCGAGCTGTTGTTTCGAGTACATGAACTGATAGCCGGTGTTGTCACCGACGTACCACCATGCGTCGATTGCGCGCGGAGCTCCTGCCGCGGTTTCCAGGAAGCGGATCTCCGAGTCCTTCGCGGCGTCCGTTCGATACGCAGGCATCGTCAGCAGAAGCGCATAGCTCTGCGTACCGTCCTTGTCACTCACCTGAATGACGCGTCGGGTCGTGTCGGGGTCCGCAAGGCGGAACATGTACGTTCCGGCCGGAAGGGTAACTCCTGGAAGCGCGACCGACTGATTGAACGTGAAATACGTCCGCTTATCGGACGTAAATGCGTCGGCGCCACTTGCCATCACATGGACAAGCACCACCAACACGGAAGCGGTAAACAGCCTCTTCAACATGCTGGTTCTCCTCCTGTCCTCTCCTACGGCAACATGCGGGCCGATTCCAATCGCGACCGCACGAAGTCGCAGTGCGATCAACGACTTGCGCGCCCTGAACTCGTCGGTGGTCTCATCTACGGCTGGCCTTGTCTTCCACGTCACGGGTAAGCATTTACCCCCCGTTGGCACATGAGACCCTTGGCACATCAGCGGTCGAGCCTCGTAAGTGGCCCGCAAGTTGCCCTAAAGAGAGGAGAGACGAAGAGATATAGGGAGGACCGAAAATGGTGAGCAAAGTGGTCGCGTTCTTGACGCTTGCGGTGCTTACGTTAAGCATCGCCGGCCGGGCAGAAGCACAGCCTGCCGATTACCGCACAATTTTCACATTCAGTGCGCCCGTGACGTTGCCGGGAGTCACGCTGCCCGCAGGAAAGTACATCTTCCGGTTGGCCGATCCCGACAGCAGCCGCAAGGTCATCAACGTGTTGAGTGAAGATGGCAAGAAGTCGCTGGCGATGCTGCAGACGATTCCGAATCAGGCGATGAAGGCGCCGAAAGACGCTGAGATCCGATTCATGGAAACCAGCGCCAATGTGCCGCCGCCGGTGAAGACGTGGTGGTATGCGGGCAAGGCCATCGGCTACGAATTCATCTATCCACGCAAGCAGGCACTGGAGCTGGCCAAGGCTTCCTCCGAGCCAATCTTGACGACGACCAAGGAGACGAGCGATCTGGCCAATGCGGAGCTGGCGCGCGTGACTGGTTCGGAGAGCAACCAGGCCGCCGTCACGGTTGAGCAGGAGCCGGCACCGCAGGAGGTTACCGGCCGCGCGCAGCAGGCGGAGGTGAATGCCGCACCCGCGCAGAGTCAGAGCCCGGCACAGGGTGGCGCCAGCACGAGCGCAAGCGCTTCGCGCGATACGCGTGCTGATGAGCGTGCCCGCTCAACAGCGCGTACCGAGCTGCCGCGAACGGCAAGCTCAACGCCCAGCGTGCTGATGCTGGGTGCGCTGGCCCTGGCCGTTGGCCTCGGGCTCTCGCGCGCATCCCGCGCCCGCGCGTAAACTCAGAGGGAGCGACGTCGCTCGGTCGAGGGGGTGTCTATGGACACGCCCCTCGCTTCTGATCATGCGCACTCTCTGCTTCGCACTGGCGACCGCGATACTGTGGCTGCTGCCGAGCGCCCTCGTTGAGGGTCAGGACGGCCCGACGTTCTCGGCTAATTCCGAGCTCGTCGTGCTGCACGTGACCGTCAGAGACAAGAAGGGCGCCTATGTCACCGGCCTGACCAAGGATGCGTTCAGCGTCATCGAGGACGGTCAGGCGCAGACCGTCAGTCTGTTCACCGACACCGATACTCCGGCGACAATCGGGTTGCTGATCGACAGCAGCGGCAGCATGTGGCAGCACCGACCGATCACCATCGCCAGCGCGACGTCGTTCGCGCAAGCCAGGCACCCGGAGGACGAGATCTTCGCAATTGCGTTCAACGAAAACGTCACGCCCGTGCTGCCGACCGCCTCACCATTCACGAGTGATGGCAGTCAGCTGCGTGTGGCGCTCGAACGCAATGTCGCCAGCCGTGGCCGCACAGCGTTGTACGACGCGATCGCCGGCGGCGTCGAGTATCTCTCTCGCGGCACCCGGGAACGCAAGGTGCTCGTGCTGCTCAGCGACGGCGGCGACAACGCCAGCCGCACGACCAAAGACGAGGCGGTTCACAGGTCGCAAGCATCGAACGCCGTGATCTACACCGTCGGCCTCATCGAGCCCGACTCGCGCGATGCCAACCCTGACCTCTTGAAGGAATTGTCGATGGCCAGTGGCGGCGAGTTCTATCGACCGAAGGATTCGAAAGGAATCGCCAACGTGCTCGACAAGATCGCGAACGATATCCGCCACACCTACACGATCGGCTACACGCCGACGAACACCTCGCGTGACGGTGCCTACCGCACCGTACGCGTGGTCGTCACGGCGCCGCCTGGACGCACGCTCGTGGTGCGCAGCCGTACCGGGTATCGCGCCGGCACGTCCACACGGTGATCGTCATGGTGAAACGGACTATTCGCTTCGTGAAACGCACACTTGGCCTGGTGTTGATTCTCGTGGGCGCAATCGCCCTGAGCTGGGTGGCCTTCTATTACCTGTCAGCGGCGTGGTTCGATCGCGAGGCACGAGAAGCGCTGGCCAGCATGCGTGAAGCGCCTCGACCCGAATCCGCGCCGACACCCGACACGATGGGCGTCGGTGAGCCGATCGGCACGCTCGAGATCACGCGCGTCGGCCTGACGGGTGTCGTCGTCGAGGGCGATTCCAACGAGGTGCTCGATCGCGCGATTGGCCACCTGCCGGACACACCGCTGCCGTGGAAAGATGGCAACAGCGCACTGGCCGCGCACCGGGACACGATCTTCCGGCCACTCAAAGGTGTTCGGCTCGGCGATGTCCTGCGACTCAAGACACCACACGGCGACTTCGACTATCGCGTCACCGAGACGCTGATCGTCAAACCTGACGAAGTCTGGGTACTCGATCCCACACCCGTGACGACGCTGACGCTCATCAGCTGTTGGCCGTTCAACTACATCGGCCACGCGCCGGAGCGGTTCATCGTCCGGGCCGAGCGGATCCCAACCGTGAGCGTCGCCTCAAGCCGCACGGAATAGACGTAGTGTCCGCCGTTCTTGCGCGCCGCCCACGCACGGATTGCCGCGCGCGAGACGGCAGCGGCCCCCCACTCACTTGAACGGCACCTCCTGCTTGTAAGTCTTCCCCGTCATATCCGTCGCGGTGATCCGTATCGCTCTCATGCGCGCAACGCCGCGACGGAATCGCGAGCCGCCCACACCCGAGAACTGATCGAGTTGCACGTCGCGCGTCGCGCCCGACTCGATGCGCGGCATCTGCATCCTGTACGGCGCCAACACGCCTGCGGGAACGAGTTCGATCTGTCCGTCGGCAATCGCCGAGCCGGAGCGATTCGCGATGGTCAGATAGGTCTGTGACACAGTGACGCCGAGCGGAGCGTTCGGATCGTCAGCCGCACCGCCGCGACACGCGACGGCCACCAGCGGCAGGAGAAGGGCACAACACGCTACGAGGGACAGAGCACCCGGCAGTCGCTTCATGAACAGCTCCCTTCGTGAAGAGTGGGTCGAAGAGGTGCCGATCGCCGCGAGTATGAGGGTCGTCCGCCGAACGAGGAGACGTTAATACGCCCGGAACGGGTACCGAGTCAACAGCCGAGCGCTGTCAAGCTCTGCCAGCGACGCTGGCAGTCTGCTTGCACCACCTCAACTCGTTATGAGCAATGACCCTCGTTCACTCGGCGAAATGTTCGCGGACCTCGCGCGCGAGACGCGGTCGCTTATCCATCAGGAGATCGAGCTCGCCAAGACCGAGCTCTCGCAGAACGCCTCCCGCATCGTCCCCAGCCTGACGATGATCGTCGCGGGAGCGCTGATTGCGTATGGCGGGATGCTCGCGATTGTCGCAGGCATCGTGCTGGGTCTGATCGCGATCGGCCTGGTCGCGTGGGCGGCGGCACTGGTTGGAGGCCTGGTCATCGCTGTCATCGGCTACGCGCTCGTCCGCGCCGGCATGGCCTCGTTCCGGCCACAGGATCTGAAGCCTCGGCAAACGATCGAAACCCTGAAGGAGGACGCGCGATGGCTCAGGACGCAAACCAGGTAAACACCGCTGCGATGCGGTCGGAGATCGAGCGGACGCGCGCTGAGCTCGGACACACCATCGATGCCATTCACGACCGTTTGAGCCCACGCCGCTTCATGAACGAAGCGAAAGACACGATCAGCGACGCGACGCTTGGCCGCGCGAAGCGACTGGCGCATCGCGTCACTGAAGCGGTGCAATCAGGCAACGGCTCGGAAAACATGTCGGCGGTACTCGACAAGGCGCGCAGGAATCCAGGGACGACTGCCTTGATCGGTACGGCGATCACCGCGCTGGCGTTCGGCTTGATGAAGCGATCGCGCCGACGCTAACGGATGCGAAACGCGGCCAGCTGTCGCGGCCCGTCCGGCGTGGCCGCAATCTCCAGCAGGTACTCTCCGGGCGGCAATGGACCGAGGGAGAGATCGATTTGATGTGATGCCCCGGCGGTAGCCGAGGGGGCGATCTGCAGATCGAACATCTTGCGTCCGGCTCGAGTGAGTATTGCGGCAGTCGGGACTGCCGGCTGCCCGCCCTCAGCCATCGCATCGAAGCGGATCAACAGCCGGTCCGTGCGTGCGAAATCTCGCGTCGTGACAGGCATGGCATCAGCATCGGCTGCCAGCGTCTGAAACTCCCGCAACGTTCGCGGCCGATGGAATCGCGGGGTCCCGAGCGCGGCCACTCGCCCCGAATAGTCCGGCACGTCGATCGCGCGGGTCTCCCGATCGATCGTCTTATCGTCGCGATCAGCCAGCACGATTTTGACGTCGAGCGCTCCGGCGTCGGCATCGAAAGACACGCGCTGAGGCGGCATTCCCGGCCGAAGCTCCACAGACGGACTCTCGAATACGTTACCTGCCTGTGGACGCGTCGCAGTCAAGGTGAGCCTTGCAGCATCTCCCCCACGCGCGCCGCCGGCAGCGGCGAGGAACTCGGAGACAACTGTCACGCGCCCCTTGCCGTCGGCACCGCGAGACGTTCCGATCCAGGTGCGCACGACGCGACCATCCTGGTTGGGTGCGGCGATCGTGGCCAGCGCGTCGAGCACCGGTTGCGGCGTCACCGGCATCGGCGTCGTTGCGCGGCTGACGTCTTCGGCTGTTGACGCCCAATATCCCTTACGCGCGCGGACGTCGACCCTCGGCCGCTTGACGCGCACGCGAATCTGGTGGAACTTCCCGTCGGCTTGCGCGGTGGTCGAACTGTAGCCAAGCAGGTAATAGAAACTCGAGTCACGAATGATCAGATTGAGGCCTTCCTCGAGCGCGTTGCGATCGACAATGGCGCGGCCCTCAGTGTCTTCCGACAGTTCGCGCAACGTGTCCTGTGTCATACGCAGGCGCGGGCTCATGATCATCGGGCCGCATCCCGGGTAGACAGTCGCAGATGCATCGCCGCCGGACACGAGCCCCCGCGGGTCGATAGCGTAGATCGAGGTGTTATTGCGATTGGCCTCCTGCGCCACATCCCGAAGCTGACGCGCATCGGTCAGCCAACTTGCCGGGAATCCCTCGCCGACGAACACGAGCGACTTGCGTCCTTCACGCATCGATCCGAGCCGGACCGAGAGCGCTTGCAGTGCATCTCTGACGACGGCCAGTCGAAGCCGTTCGGCGCCGCCGGGCTGAAGGTTGTGCTGCTCTTCGATCGCGTTTCGTGGTGTGTAGTTGCCTCGACGTCCCTCGAAGCGTTGAATGGTTTGCAGCACCGCGTCGTGGTCGTAGGTGAAGATGAGATCCTTCACCGACATGAGCGGTTCCATGACGGCGATGAGATCGTTCGGACCGAGCTTGCGGATGAAGGTCGCCATTGCATCGCGAACGGCACGCGAGCGCTGGCCGCACACCTGGTAATCAGCGAGGAGGATGCCGAATACCCGCACATCGTCTCGCGCCGCCTCGCGCTCTTCGGTGTCGCGGTTCAGCACCTGCCGCGAATGCGGCACGGCGGCCGTGCCGTCGATGTGGATGTGGCGGAACAGATCGATCGTCTGCGGCCGGCCGTCTTCGATGATCTCGAACTCCTCTTTCGTGAGATCGGTGATCGGCGTTCCATCGTTGTCCGCCACGATCACATCCACGCGCACCAGATTGACACCGGTGCGAAAGACCGGCGGCGCGCCGCCCTGAGGCGCCGGTGGGGGCGCGTTCTGCGTGCTCACCAGCACCGCGCCAGTGAGCATGAGGACGCAGACGATCGGAAGTCGGGACGCGTGCACGGGGTCTCTAGTCGAACTTGATGAGCTCTTTTTCCTGCGGCCGCTGCATACCCTTCTCGTGGTACTCCTCCCAGATTTTCGCCCACGGGCGGTCGAACAGATTCGGCACCTTGTATTCAATCACTTTCCCCGCTACGACCGGCGTGGCTCGGCCGTTGATCGGGAAGATCGTCTGCACGCACTCAATGAACTCATACGGCGCGCCTTCTTCGAACCCGCTAATCCGCTCGAGCATGCGCGTCATGCGGATTGGCTGAACCAGCGCCTCGGGGTCATAGAAAATGCCCTCATGATCGAGGCCGATGAATTTGCCCGTGCTATCGCGGTGAGGTGTGTAGATCTCGATCGTCTGCAGCTGCCCTGAGAACTCCGGGTTGCCGTGCACCTTCCACGGCTGAACGTTCGATGTCCAGGTGATCAGCGCGTCCCCATCCCAGAATCCAATCGTGTCGCCGTACCAGCGCGGGACCTCACCGGCGAGATTCGGAATCTTGCCGTTCACGTTGAACGAGCGGCCGATGTGAATGTTGGTGATGAAATTGTCGGCATCGCCGGCCAGGAACTGCACCAGCGACGGCGTGACGATGACCGAGTGCGGCTGATTCGTCACGGCGTGATAGTGCCAGCGGCGCATGAACCCTTCCGGCCAGCAGTACTGGGCCGGCCACTGCGGCGCGTTGCTGTGCGCGTCGTGATACGCCTCCTGCACCATGCGCATTTTGTACTCGTCGGTGAGCAGCGAGAGCAGCGTCGGGTACTGACTCCAGAGCAGCTCGGCGTACCAGTTCTGACCGCGGTGCCAGACGTAGCGTCCGCTCCAGTCGCCGGGCACCGTCGCGTAGGTATGTTGCGTCGGACCACCGCGGCGCTTTGCCTCTTCCAACAGCGCGCTGTAGTGCTCCTGCGCCGTCTTGAACGTGTAGGGACTGATCATGCCCTCGCGCGGGTAATCCCGATCGCAGTAGCCCCATGCCGCGGATGCCGGTGGCTTGTCGCCGATCATTCCGCCACGCCACTGTTGCTCGAGGCCGTAGGGACTGTTGCAGCGGAAATAGCGCTTGTCCGTCCAGAGCGCGCGATCGGCGTAGAAGTCCTTCGACGTGAACACGTCGACTTTCAGCGGCTCGATTCCGTCCGGTGCCGCGCCGCCGCGGGCTGCGCCGAGGAACCCTTCCATGCGGTTGCCGGTCGCGGGTCCGTCGAGGGGGCCGACGAGCCAATGCTCCTGCGGGTAGCCTTTGATCTCTCGCGGCGGGATAGCTTCGATGTCCTTGGCGTCTTGCCACATTTCCCACGGAATCGCCGGCTTGACCGGCGCGCCTCGACCCTCGCTGGTGACGGCTGCGGGCGGCGTCGCTGGGCGGGAACAGGACATCAGCACAACGATAAACAACGCGACACACGTGGCGCGTCCACCTCTCGGCATCGGCATCTGAGACATTGGCGCCCATGATAGTTCTCGTCGACGTGCGTTACCATCACGCATCTGGAGGAGACCACGTGCGCGCAGTAATAACCCTCGCCTGCCTCGTCATCTCGTCGCTCACCGCGATTGCGCAGACTCGCCCCTCGCCACCGCCGGCGCCCGGCACACAGAAACCTGGCATGGCGCCGCGGCCGCCGCTGCTCTTCAGCGAGACGTGGAAGATGCCGCCGTACACCGGTGAGCAGACTGACGAGAACACACGCGTCACTCCGGCTGTGCTGACGAATGCCAATCTCGAAGTGAAGCTCTATGGGCTGGACGCCAAAGTGATCCGCGCCGCTGTCCACGAGGAGCGTATCGACCTGTGGAATGGCATGACCACGTCGCCAAGCGCAGTCACCCTCCGCGACCGACGCAATTTCGTCAACCTCACAGACGCCGCGCGTTTGCGCTGGATCGTGCGTACCAATGCCATTCACTCGCTGCATCCGGTCGTGAAGTTGGCCGACGGGCGGCTCATTGTCGGCGATCGCACAATCACCACGCATGGTGAATTCCTCTCGCTGGAGATCGCCTACAGCGGCATGCGATGGTACGGACTCGACCCGAACAAGGTCGTCGTGCTCACCGAAGTGGTGAACCCCGATCTCAGCAAGGTCGACGAAGTGGGTCTGGCGATGCTCTCACCTGGCGGTGGGCATGGCATCGCGGGATCGGCCAATCTGTCGAACGTGGAGCTGTTCGCGTATCCATTGCCCCGTTAAGACTGAGAACTCCACCTCGTCGTCCTAACGGCGGCGAGGTGATCGATGACGCGTGGAACCTGCGCGGCTGCACTTGTATGCGCCGCCCTCCTCTCGCAAGCGGCTGGCGTGCAAAACGATCAGACAGCCCGATTCGACGTCGCCTCGGTGAGACGGAACGAATCAGGGGCGCAGTCGCTTCTCCTCGGCTTCCGTAACGGTCGTTTCACTGCCCTCACGTCGAGCGACCGACGCCAAACGAGTAGGCGCAAAAGCAGGATCGACGCGCCACGCGCCGTCTTCGCGGACGAGGCGCGCGACGGTGATGCCCTCATCGCCTGAGCCCGGCCCGAGCGACACATCACAGCCCTCTTCGATGCGGCTCGGTTCAGTGCCGCCATCCGCGATAGGTATGGGATCGATCAATCGCTCGGCGTACTGAACGACCACGCAGGCGGGAGACGGCGCATTG
>DATCXH010000175.1:0-6728 GCA_036565925.1 Vicinamibacterales bacterium | reverse complement strand
GAGCGTCTCGGCTGGGCCTGGCCAACCGCACTTGGTGGCTGCGTGGGTTACGCCGTGATCTTCGCTGCGATGTTGATCGCTAACGAGCCGTGGTAGCGCTGATCACACCGCGCAGGGTGGTGACGTGTGAGGTGGCACGTGCCTCACGCAGTTCAGCCTCGTCGCGATAACGGCGCTTGGGAATTTCTTGTGCTTCGATCGCGATCGGGATCGTGCTCCCGTCAAACGGATCGGGCGAGACCAACACCTGCGAGCTGGAGAGACGAACACTCCACGGATCAAATTCCTGCACGTCCGTCCAGCCGTTGCAGAAGGTCAGCGAGATCAGGTCGCCGAGTCCGAGGAACCAGTAGTCGGCGAGAAGTTCTGGCAGCGGGAGCTCGCTCGCCTGCACCATCTCGCGTCTGAGTGATTCCATCTCGGTGAAGAACTGCGCCCACGCAGGATCGCCTCGATAGCGATTGAAGATCACGATGGCGTGCTGCGCGACGAGGGCTGCTGCCCAGGGGTCGTTCGCGAGACGCGCGACCCCGCGCGGCCACACGCCCTGTCGCACAGCGCTCGGGGCCGAGATGAAGTCGAATGGCACGCCAGAGGCAGGGTTGATTGACGGGGCAGCGTCAGGCTCATTCCAGCCGTTGTCGTGCTCGGCAACGGCGAGGAAGATGGACGCGCGTCGCGGATGATCGGCAAGCGCGGCGCTGTGCTGCATGATGGCGCCGGCAAGCGCAGCGTGATCGGGTTGTGTGATCAGTTGGAATGCGTCAGGCGTCTGCCGAACGATCACGGCAGACCGGCCGACAGCACGAGACCGATCGAGCGGTGGATCGGATTGTAGAACGTGCCGTAGTCGGGCGCGGTAATGTTGGCCTGCACGTCGCGCTCGTCTCCCGTGGCGAACACGTTGAAGGCTCGTACGCCGGCGGTGAAACGGTACTTCTTGAACCTGAATGGGCGAGTCAGCGAGAAGTCGAAGGTGGAGACCCGTGGCAGACGGCCGGTCTCGTTGCGCGGGCCGACGAAGTCCTGAAACTCGTTGACCGCCGACCACGGGAAGCCGGAGCGCCACTCATAGATCGGCGAGAACACCCATCGGGCGGGCAGGCCGAGCGAACCGCGCACGATGACGCGGTTGGGAACGTCGGTGGGGCTCAGCGAATTCTCGTTGGCCCTGATGATCGGATCGCGGAAATTACCGAAGAAATCATCGTAGGCGTTGAGATCGCGCGTGCTGCGCGAGTGCACGTAGGAGACCGTTACATCGCGTCGCTCATTGGCGAGATATCGTCCGGTGGTCTCGATCTCCCAGTACTTCGACGCGCCTGTCGAGGAGAGCGCGAGCGCGCCGCGCGCCGGATCCGGATTGAGGATGTAGGCATGCGATCCGGTGCGGTGTACGTAAGCCGCCTTGAAGAACAGCTTGCGGCCAAACCGTTGATCCCACGCCGCGGTCTGGACGTTGCTCTCCGGACTGCGTAGTTCCCCGTCGATCACGTGCGCGTAGGTGATCGGCGCAGTGAGTGCGGCACCCGTTGGTGCGAATCGTTGGACGGTCGCCACCTCGTACTGTGTAAACGCGCCAACTGTCAGCGGTGTGCGTTCGACGAACTTGCCAATGCCGCCGCGGAGGATGGCTCGTCCCTCGGGCAGCACGCTGAACGCGACGCCGCCACGCGGTGAGAAGTTCATCTTCTCGGTGATCGCTTCACGATCCGTGCGCATGCCGAGCTCGACGCTGAGGCGGTCGTTGACGCGCCAACGGTCCTGGACGAATACCCCCAGCTCTGTCCCTGCGACGTCCTGTTCGGGAACGACGCTGCTGTAGGTTGTTCGCTCGGCCAGCGATCGATCCAGGCGCACGATGTCGAGGCCGCTGCTGGTGCTGAAGCCGTCGAAGCTGGATCGCTGGACGTCCACACCCGCCTTGAAGACGTGCTGCCCATATTTCCAACGGTCCTGTGCGAACGTCAGCGCGCTCACCGCCTGCAGGCTGCGGACATGGCGCTCCTGGCTGTTGAAGAATGCGCCGCTCTGTCCCTGCGGCGCGTACACCATCACTTGGTCGGGCGGCGAGTCCAGCTTCTGATCGACTTCGAACGTGCGGACTGCGACGGTCGTTTCGAGCACCATCCGGTCGTTGAGGATCAGCCGATCGACGGCGCCCGCGGAGAAGCCTTCCTGTGTGAACTTCGGCGTGGCTTCAGCGGGACGGAACGTCGACATTGTCGCGTTGCTGATGCGACGCGGAAAATAGATGACGCCGCCAGTGAGTGCATGGCGCGACGAGAGGACGGCGTCGAGTCGTGTATAGGAGTCGAAGCTGGTCAGGCCGAGCTCTGGCTCTCCCGGTAGACTCCTGACCGGCGTTCGCGCATAGCGGAACTGCAAGTACTGCCCGAACAGCAAGCGATCCTGCCTGATCGGTCCCGACCAGGCGATGCGTGGCTCGAAGCGGTCGATAAAGCCGCGGCCAAAGTTCGGCATCAGGTTGCCGGGCTTGAACAGCCACTCGTTGCTGCCACGTTTCGTCCGGACCTGCGTGACGCTCGTCGAAAAACGTCCGTACTCAGCGGCGAATGGATTCGACAAGACCTCCACCGATTCGACCGCACCGCTTGGCAGCTCGAGATCGAAGTCGCCGGTTGACGGATCGTTCAGGCTGGCGCTGCTCACTTGCAGCGCGCCGGTCGTCGGAGCGCCGCCCTTCACGCGCAACCGCCCGTCGGGACCGCGAATGATCGACGGCAGCAAGGTCAGGAGCGACTGGAAGTCGTCGCCCTTGAGGGGCTGAATGTCCATCTTTGAGCCGGTCAGCAAGTCGCTGACCGCGACAGGCTGCAGGCTCTCGGTGGGTGAGTTCGCCGGCAGGACCACCTCGACGCTCTCACGCACGAAGGTGAGCCGCATTTCGATCAGCACCTCCTCGGTCGTGCCCGCGTGCACGTCGAAAGGCGCCGATTCAGCATCGGCAAATCCTTCCCGTGTTGCTCTGACCAGATAACGTCCGGCCGCCACATCGGGGAACGTCACCTGCCCGATGGCATCCGCCCGGGTCCGGGCGATGACCACGTTGGCGTTCAGGTCGCGAAGCTCCACCTGAACGTCGGGGATTCGCAAGCCTTCAACCGAGATGACGACCGCCACTTGCCCAGGGCCCTGGGGCGCGGGCGTCTGCGCGTCGGCGACGGCGGCCAGACACAGAATGAACAGCGAGGCGACAATGATGCGCACGGCGGCGGTATCCAATGAAATGAAGGGAGCCAGCATACTCCGACACCTATCCCGAACCGAGGGATTAAATCTCGTTAACCTGTGAGATGTAACGCTCCGCATCGAACTTGCGAACGGTGCTCGCGTACGACATCGACCGCACGGTGCCGTACACCGGTCGCGGTGGCCACGGCCGGTCGTGTTTTCCCCCAATCGCCCACGCGATATTGGCGTAGCCATTGGGATCGCGACCATCGAGCAGATATCGATCGTTCAATCGCATAGTCACGTCGAAGGCCTCCTCCGCCGAGGGGGTCCATTCGAGAATCTTCTTGGCCCAGTACATCCGCACGTAGCCATGCATCCATCCCGCTCGCACCATCTGCCGTTGTGCGGCATTCCACAACGGATCGTGTGTGTCACCGGCGTCGAGTCGGGCCTCGGTATACAGATAGGGCCGGCGATCGCGACGATGGGCGGCGAGCGTCTGCCGGGCCCAGCGCTCGCAGCCGGCGAGGGCATCGTACTTGTCGTTGAAGGTCACGAAGTTGACCGCCAGCTCGCGGCGCACGATCAGTTGCTCGAGGAAGGCGTGAACAGCCCCTGGTTCGCCGCCGGAGTTTCGCACGGCGACGCCCACCTCGCGCGGTCCGATGTGGCCGAAGTGCAGATACGGCGAGAGCTGGCTGGTGCCTGGCAACTCGGGACGATTCCGATCGCGATCGTATGTATCGAGGTGCTTGCGCACGAAGGCGCGCAGGTGTCGCCGCGCTTCACTGGTCCCGCCGCGCAGCGTCTCGATGGGACCCACTGACTTATCGATCGACAACCCATCGAGCAGCCGCAGCGACGGCTCGAGGGACGTCAGCCCACGTGGCGCACGCCAGGGGATCGTCGCGACCGGGTCCTTCGATATGGTGAGAAAGGTATCGAGATGCTCCAGCAGTCGCGGCCGAATTGTGCGCGCGGCATAGTGTTCCTTGTGCTGAAGCGTGACCGGAACGACCACATCCGCGTCGACGGTCCAGAGCGGCACGCGCACATCGTCACCGACTTTCTCGCGCCAGCGTTCCGCCTGACGCAGCGGATTCTCGTCACCGACGACGATCGCTGGGCGCACCCGATCGACAAAGGGCAGCAGACGATGATGCGGATAGCGTTGCAGGACGAAACCGACGCGGCGACGCCGCAGACCGCTGGCGATATCAGACAAACCTTCCACGAGAAAGCGGTAGTGCCGACCGTTGGCGCGCTCGATGAAAGGGTTCAGTCCGAAGAAGGTCACGACGGGGAGTCGGAGTTCGTTGCCGAGCCGTACGGCGATGTCGAGCGCCGGATTGTCCACCGCGCGTTGGGCGCGCTGCATCCAATAGACCACGCAGCGGCCGTCCGGATCAGGATCACCTTTCGTGCGAACGGTGACGCGCGGGTCCTCGCGCAGCGACACGCCCATGTGTCTCTCTTACACCGGCTGAAGCTCACGAGCAACCAAACCGGTCACTGCTCCCAGCAGCACGCCGCCGAGCAACCCCCCGGCCACGCCCGCAACAGCAATGAACCACGCAGGGGAACCAGCGTCGGGCACCGACGCGCCCAGAAAGATGGCACTCAATGCCAGAGCCCAGGCCGGCATATGGATCCAGATCCAGCGCGACGCGTGCTTGGCGTAGCGGCGGAGCACCATCCATTGCACAAGGCCGAAGCACAGCCCGGCGACAGCGCCGGCGATTGCCGCCGCGGAGAGGATGACGTCGAGCCCGGGTTCTGCCTGCGGTGGCGCATCGTTGTACAAGAAGAGCGACGGCGTCATGCCAATCAGCCATCCGGCGACGGCCAGCGCGACGGTCACACCGACCCATTCACGCGCGCGCAGACGCGGCAGTCGCGCCCGAAGTACAGACCACTGGAAGCCCGCGAGCGCACCGCCTTCGAGCGCTCCCACTGCGGCAAACACGCCTAGTGTGGAGAGCCGTGCGCCGACGGACCGTGGTTCTCCAATCCACGAGTTGATCGCGAGTGCTGCGCCTGTGGCGACACCGATGCCGACCAGCTCGCCAGCCGTGCACGCCAGGATCCATCGTCGATAAAAGGCCATCATGGGCAGCCCTCCATGCGCTCTACACGTCTGGAGAGCAAGTGAGGTGCCGCGGAGTTCACGCACCCGAGGCAGTGATACTGAGGGGCTGCGACCGTCGAGGCTGAGTTTTCTCGTGTGAACGCGGAAAACTCCACGGCCAGCCTTACGACCTTTTCTCGCCGAGCGGCACCACCTGCACCGCCGCGTCGCGAACTTCCTCGAGGAACCGATTCAGCGTCGATCCCTTCCACAGGATCTCGAGACGCGTGCGCGCGCTCTGTCCAAAGATGACGTGCGTAATCCCCTCACGCTTGGCAAACGCGATCAGGCCGTCGGCGGGGCGGTCGGCTTTTACGCGCACGACTGTCGCGCCAAGACTTTCGGCGAGTGAGATGTTGCGCTGCAGCGCATCACGATCGGCGGGGGCGATCCGGCCGGGCGCTTCGCGCGGCGTTTCAACATAGACCGCATACCAACGCGCCCCGAGACGGCCGGCAATGCGCGCACCGGTGCGAAGTACGCGTTCGGCGTCGGCATTCGAGCTCATACACACCATCACGCGCTCGGGAATGAGCGCCGGCTCGAGACCCTCGCGTTGCCGATGCGACGCGGCCTTCTCGCCGATCTCGTCGGCGACCGCGCGGAGCGCCAGCTCTCTGAGCGTGTTGAGATTGGTCTCGCGGAAGAAGTTCGTGAGTGCCTGCTCGATCTTTTCGGGTTTGTAGACCTTGCCTTGCCGCAGACGGCTTTGCAGCTCCTGCACCGTGACGTCCACGTTGACGACTTCGTCGGCGCGATCGAGGAACGTATCGGGAACGGTTTCTCGCACGCGGACGCCGGTCACACGACCGACCGCGTCGTTAAGTGTCTCGAGATGCTGGATGTTGACCGCGGTGAGGACGCCGACGCCCGCGTCGAGGAGCTCGATGACGTCCTGATACCGCTTCTCGTGTTTGCTGCCGGGGACGTTCGTGTGGGCGAGTTCATCAACGACACAGAGTTTTGGATGCCGGCGCAGGATGCCATCGACATCCATTTCTTCGAGGATCACACCGCGATACTCGATCTGTCGTCGCGGGATGATTTCCAGCTCCCGGATCTGCGCCTCGGTGTCGGTGCGCCCGTACGTTTCCACGAACCCAATGGCGACGTCGACGCCCTCGCGCCTGAACGCATGCGCATCCTCGAGCATTGAATAGGTCTTCCCAACCCCGGGTGCTGCGCCGATATAGATGCGAAGCCGCGCGCGTTGATCGCTCTGGAGTTTGGCCAGGAGCTGTTCGCCGGTTGGACGACTTCGCTCGGGCATTGCCTCATGCTAACGCGGCGATGTCGGGTGATCGGCGCTTTTATGAACTCTTTATGGACTCTTGCCCGCTTTCTTACACCTCGCGCCTCGATGATGGATTCGTGCTGGACCTCGTCTTCGTCTCGCTCGTGA
>DATCXH010000614.1:0-2559 GCA_036565925.1 Vicinamibacterales bacterium | reverse complement strand
GAATGCCACCAAAGACGACGGTCGCCCCTCGGTCCCTCGCGAGCGTTCCAATCTCGTACCCTCGAAGCGCGTTGCCGGTGTGAATCCCGATGCCGACGACGTCCCCAGGTCGGACACTGCCGATATCGAACGGCTCTAGTGTTTCGTCAGTGATGAGCGGTCGGCCGTATGACGGCGGGGTAGCGCCGGCGATCACGAACAGCCATCGTGGTGTAATCACGCCCACACCAAAGGACAGGTGGCTGGCATTCACCAGATGGACGGTCATGATGGGCGCGTCGCCGTCGAGAGATCCTTCAAGTTAAACCGGGAAGACATACGTCGCGCTCCTGTGCGGCAGCGGTTCGCTGCCAAAAGGCTCGGAAGCTGAGGCGACGTCACCCGAAGGCGTGGCACCAGTCTGGCGGGCAAATGTAGTGTATCGCACATTCTGGTCGCTGCCCGCGTGATACGCTGCTGAATCTACATGCTTTCCTGAGCTGTGCTCGCAGTCGGACGCTGCGCCCCTCCAGTCTCATCGAAGCGCCTGCGATCTTTCAGGCCCGCTCAGAGGAGACCCCATGCCCAGCTTAACCGTGCGTTCGATCCGCCTTCTGCCCGACGGCACACCGCTTCACAATCGACTGCTCGCGGCGCTTCCGGCTGCTGACTACGCGCGTATTCGGAAGCATCTGCACATGAACACTGGCGTCACTGGGCGTACGCTCCAGGCGAACGGCACGCCGGTCACCGATGTCTATTTCCCGAACGGCGGTGTGTTCTCCGTCACGAATGAAATGCGTGATGGCGCACTCGTCGAAGTCGCGACGGTAGGCATCGAAGGCATGCTCGGCATCGGCGTGTTCCTCGGGGATCGATCGGGCGCAGGGCGGACGTTCCAGCAAGTGCCGGATGGTCCCCTCCCTTCGATGACGGTCCGTCACTTTGTCAAAGAGAGCGCGACACCTGGACCGTTTCGCGACGTGCTGGCGCTGTACGCGCAAGCGAATCTCCTGCAGATCATGCAAGGCACCGCGTGCAACGCGTTGCACGGCGTGAAGCAGCGCTGTTGCCGGTGGTTGCTTCAGACTCAGGATCGCGTCGGATCGGCAGAGTTCCTCTTGAAGCAGGACTTTCTCGCGATCATGCTCGGCGTACAGCGGCCGACGGTCACGCTCGTGATGGGGACGTTGCAGGATGACGGGCTCATCGCGACGAAGTACGGACGGATTCGGGTGCTGAAGAGGAAGAAGCTCGAACAGACCGCGTGCGAGTGCTACGACGTCATTCGCGCTCACTTCCAGCGGCTCGGGCTGTGATGGCCGTCTCGATCGTGCGGTCGCAGCGGACTACGGCCGGAGGTCAATCCCGCAGGACGACGCTGAGAAGGGAGTTGTGCACCTTCAAACCGCCGTTGTATTCGATGAATCCAAGCTTCCGAAACTTGTTCATGAAGAAGTTCACGCGCGAACGCGTCGTGCCCACCATCTCGGCGAGCGTCTCCTGGGACACGCGCGGCAACATCCGGTGAGACGCGTCTGGCTCACCATAACGCGCCAGCAGCAACAACGTGCGGGCCAGCCGTTTTTCGCTGGAGTTGAACAGCTGGTCGATCAGGTCTTCTTCGATCCGGATGTTCCGCGTCAGCATGTGAGTCAGGAAACGATCCGCGAATGCCGGCTTGGCGTGAAGCTGGCGCACCATTTCCGGCTTGTCGACGACCACGATCGTGCACGCTGTCATCGCGGTCGCCGTTGCCATGCGCTGGGATTGCCCGGCCAGGCAGCCCTCGCCGAAAAAGTGCGCCGGGTCCAGTACCGCGACGACCGCCTCCTTGCCGGCATGCGACAAGACCGACAGCCGGACGTTGCCCTGTTCAACGTACATCACGCTCGTGGCCGGATCGCCCTGAGCAAAGATGGTCGCCGCGGGTTTGTACTCGATACGCTGTGTTCGGGTGCCGGTCCAGTCGACGGGCTCCGGCGCGGTGGGCGGTGTTGCAGGGTTCTTCTGTTTACTCATTGCCCGCGCCCTCTTGCACGGAGGTCATCTCCGCGTGGGCCTGTGCCCGCTCCAGATTGTCACGGGCGCTCGGCCATGGCAACCGCGACGCGGCCGGTCACCCGCTGATTGGTCCTGCCGTGACGGTTCGAAGAAGGCACACGTCGCCTGGTCTCCAGAGCAGACCTCGCGATATTCAATGGCCGACGATCGACACGTGAACCAGATCCACGCCAAGCTACCGAGAGCACTGGTCGAGCGCCTGACCCGACCGTTCTCACAATTCGTACAGATCGAGACGGCCGCGGGCGGCGTTCTCTTGGCGGCGACGCTCGTGGCTCTTCTCCTGTCGAACTCTCGATGGGCTGACGCATTCCTCGCGTTCTGGGAGATCCCGGTCGGTCTTCACATCGGTCCGGGTGAGATCGTTCGGTCGCTGAAGGAGTGGATCAACGACGGATTGATGACCCTGTTCTTCTTCCTCGTCGCGCTCGAGCTGAAACGAGAGATCGTGTTGGGGGAACTCGGTCAGCCACGCGTGGCCGCCTTGTCCATTGCGGCTGCCGCCGGCGGAATGCT
>DATCXH010000493.1:0-7974 GCA_036565925.1 Vicinamibacterales bacterium | reverse complement strand
CGTGCCCTGAGCCGTGCCCTGAGCCGTGCCCTGGGCCTTGCCCTAAGCCGTGCCCTGGGCCTTGCCCTGAGCCGTGCCCTGGGCCTTGCCCTGAGCCGTGCCCTGAGCCGTGCCCTGGGTCGTGCCCTGGGCAGCGCGCAGGGCCGAACCGGCAACCACAACTAGCAGCACCGCTGCTGCGGACAGAATTGGCGCCTTCATTTCTTCTGTGACTCGGCAATCAGTCGTTCGAGCAGCGCGATCGTCGCCGGCTTCCGCTCTGCGCCAACCGCCGCGAGGAATACACCTTCGGCCCAGCGCAGCGGCGTTCGGCCTTCCTTGTCTTTGATGTCCAGACGCGCGCCGCGCTGCACGAGCAGCTCGATGATGTCGTTCGATCCGCGATTCACGGCGCCGAGGAGCGGCGTCAGTCCCATGGAGTTGCTGGCGTTCACATCAGCACCGAGTTCGAGACAGAGCTTCACGGCGTCGAGCCGTGCTTGCACGGACTCGGTATAGGTCTGTGCCACGACCCAGTTGACGCCCGCAGCCGCCATGAGCGGCGTTGTGCCGGCGAGCGTCGGGAGGTTTGGGTCCGCGCCATGCTCGACGAGCAGGCGCATCGTCGCTGTATCGGCGGAGAGCGCAGCCCGGAGGAACGGCGTCTGTCCGGTGAAGTCAACCCACGAGACTTCGTTCAATGAATACAGCCAGCGTCTCACTGGCGCCAGCTCGCGCGTGCGCGCGTTCACGTTCGCGCCCGCGTCGATCAGTTCCTTGATCATCACCAGGATCGGCGCGCGATCGACGCCGTTGTCGGTCGGGCTGTCCTGGTCGTTGTTGTTCATGTCCAGGTTGCGATACTCGACTGCTGCCCACAGGGGCGTGCGACCCCAGAAGTCGTCGGCGTTGACGTTGGCGCCTTTCGACAGCAACAGTCGCGCGACCTCGAGATTGTTGTTGAGCAGCGACATGAGCAGCGGCCGGATGCTGTTGCCGTCGCCGAGTTCGAGATCGGCACCCGCGTCGATCAGCCGCCGGGCGGCTGAGACGTTGCCGTCGCGCGCGGCGTAGAGCAGCGGCGTCATGCCGCCCTTCACCTCGGCGCGTCGGCCGCGATCGGGCACGCCACCGCGATTGATGCCGACCCCTTCCGATCCGCAGCCAGTGCCTTTGCACGGCGGGACGAACGCGGGCGTTGGTCCCTTGCGGGTCTGCGCGTCTGGCGACGCACCAGCCTCGAGCAGGATCTGTACGGCGGCGTCGTTGTTCTCGCGAACCGCAATCATCAGCGCGGTCTGTCCAAACTCCGGTTCTTTCGCATCAACCGTCGCACCGCGTTCGAGCAACGCGCGTAATGCGGCCGCCGACCCCGTGCGCGCGGCGGTCATCAACGCGGTCTCGCCGCCAGGATCGACGGCATTCGGATCGACGCCGGCGTCGAGCAAGCGTCGAATCACGTCGGCATTGCCGTTGACCGCCGCGAGATACAGCGGAGTCACGCCGTAGCGATCCGCGGCGGTCGCCTTCGCGCCGGCACGTAGCAGCGCGTCGGTGATGTCGAGACGATCGGCATGGACGGCGGCGTGCAGCGCGGTCATGCCGTCGATGCGCGGCGCATTGACGTCGATCTTCTTTCCGATGAGTGCGCGTACCGCCGTGAGGTCGCCGCGTGCAGACGCGTCAACGAGCGGCGCCGCCGGCTCGGCCGCATTCGCCAGTGCAGTCATCAACAGCGCGAGGACGCCAGCCGCGCCGAAGCGCACGCGCCCGGGGAATCGCAGAAACATCAGCGCATTCTAATGCGAAGCCTGCCGGGCCGGGACCGGCGCACTGATGCCGCTCTTCGATAACATTCGTGTGTAGTGTGCGACCGCCTGGCCGTCGAAGCCTGTTGCGAAGGCCGGCAGCCGCGCCGATTGCGATGCGACTCCGACCGGAAATCCCTGCGGAATTCGAAGACTACCGCGACGAGCGCTGGCGTCGTGAGAGCACGCGCCTCGTCTCAACCGTGCTCGAGGCGGAGCGGTTCGTCGAGCAGGTGGGCTTCGCGGCGTGCATGACCGATTCGCGGCGGCCCGGTCCGTCTCTGTATGTGGCCGTGTGCGGCCGTCGCGATGCGGTGCTGCCGCGCAACGTGCAGAAGGATCCCGAGTCGTCTCTCACGTGGAATCTGAAGGACCAGCTCGTCCGGCGCGGCAAGGTCTATTACGCGAAGCTCGCGCGCGGCAGGGCGACGTTCATCGCCTCACGCATGGTGCCGCACTTCCACGCGCTGTGGGGCGTGCGCCGTCGCGAGGAAGCGAAGCGACTGAGCCGCAACGCGCGCGCCGTGCTCAAGGTGCTGCGCAAGGAATGGGAGATGGCCACGTCGGATTTACGCGTCGAGTCGGGCGTTGTGGATCGCGCGGCATTCACGCGTGCGATCGACGAATTGCAGGCGGCGATGATCGTCATCCCGAGCGAAGTCGTTTACCTGCCGAAGTTCACCTATATCTGGACGCTCGGCGTCGGGCGATTTCCGGATGCGCTGATGCAGCGCGTGAGTCGTGACGCCGCTCTCCGCGAGGTCGCGCGTTGCTTCCTTGCTGGAGCCGGCATGACGATTCCCGGCGAGCTCGCGCGAGTCACCGGTCTCTCGCGTCCTGACGCCGGTCGGGGCAATCGCGCGCTCGTCGCCGAGGGATTCGCGACCATGCTGGCGCCTGGCCTGTATCGGGTAGTGAGCGGAGATCCTGGAGGCAACGGATTAACACGTGATCCCGTTACCTCCGCAAACTCCGCTCTCGATACCGGCGAGGGCTAGCCCCGAACTCGTTGCGGAAGGCGCGAGTGAAGTTTGAGATGTCGCCGAATCCGCAGTCGAGCGCGAGATCAAGGATGCTGCCCGATTCACGCACCAGACGCACGGCGGCGTGACGCAAGCGTGCGCGCAGGACGTACTGATGCGGCGTGACGCCAGTGATGCGATCGAACGTGCGCAGGAAGTGGTAAAGGCTCAGGCCCGATACGTTTGCCAGTCGATTCAACGTCCACGTGCTCGCCGGATATCGATCGACCGTGCGAAGAGCGTGCACGACGCGCGCGTCAGCATTGAGCGGCGACGAACGCCGATCGGATGACGACAGGCCCGCTGAGACTCTCAACGCGGTTCCCGCCACCATCACACTGAGTTCATCCCAAGGCATTTCGTCCGGCGCGCTGACGCCCAGCACCGCTCGCGTCACCATCGGCGAGAGCGCGCGGATAGGCGGCAGGCGTGGCACGCTGAAGCGCGCCGCGCCGCGCCGAACGCCGGCGTCAGCCGAGAGCCGTTCGAAATGATCTGGCGCATACCAGAAAGACACGCACCGGTCACCTTCGCCGTGCGCGTGGCCGCACTCGAAGCACTGTCCACTGTTGCCGAGCATCAGCGAGCCGGGCGTCATCAACGCAGCACCGAGCGGTGAGCGGCATTGAAAGCTGCCTGCGACCACGACCGCGATTGCGAACTGCGAGTGCTGCTCCTCGAATGGACGATCGTCAGGGCCCGACGTGCAGATCACATCGGCAACCGTCCAACCCTCTCCGCCAGCGACGACCTGAGGTGTTGTCGATCCAGGCGTGCCGAGCTGTCGTCGTCGCGCCAGCGCGCGGTCGAGGTCGCGCCATTGCTGTGCATCACGCAGACGGGGCGCAATTTTTGCCAAGACACTCATGGCGGTTGCTGGTTACTAGTTGGTGAGTAGTTAACCACGAACCACGAACCACCAACCACGACTGGAGGATCGCATGGCGGCTTATTACATCGGAACCTACGACATCGTTGACCCGAAGGAGTTCCAGAAGTACCCACCCGTGGTGATGTCGCTGCTGCCCAAGTACGGTGGCGAAGTGCTGGCCTCTGATACCTCGGCGTTGCTTGTCGAAGGCACGGCCCGCAGGATGAACGCGATCATCCGTTTCCCATCGAAAGAGGCAGCGCTGGGGCTGTACAACGATCCCGCCTATCAGGAGGCCAAGCGCATCCGCCAAGCGTCTACCAGGAATACGAGCATGGTCGTGGTGGACGAGTTCGTCCCTCCTGATGCGGTCGTGCGCTGAGCTCACCAAGCACTACGACACCCGCCAAAGGAAACCGCGTTCGCGTTCGCGTTTTCGGCGTCGCTGATATTTGATCGCGATATGGCACATGCGACAAAGCAAAGTGGAATTGATGTCGAGCGGTTCAGACAGCGGCTGATGCAGCTCGAGCAGGAGACGATACGAAAGATCGGTCGCGACGTTGAGCTGGCGCGCGAGTCGGACGACGATCGGCCGGACCCGGTCGATCAGTCGGTCGTTGACGAGTTGCGCGATGAACACCTGGTGCTCGCGCAGACTGATTCCGAAGTGCTCGCTCAGATTCGAGCGGCTCTCGAACGAATCGAGAACGGAACATACGGCCGTTGCGTTGTCGATGGCGAGGCGATCGACCCGGCGCGTCTGGAAGCGGTCCCTTGGGCGCCCTATTGTGCGAGACATCAGCGGGAAGCCGAGGCTCGCGCTGGTATGCGAACTCCACGCGTGTGAGGACCGTGTTCGATGTCATCGCCCGCAAAGTCTGACCGTCGAACCGCTGTCGCAACCGAGCCCCGAACCCAGCACTTGTTCGAGCCCTTTCAGCTCGGTCCTCACAAGCTCCGGAATCGCATCCTCATGGCTCCGCTCACGCGATCTCGTGCGCGTCAGCCCGGGAATGTGCCGACTCCGCTCAACGCGTGTTACTACTCGCAACGCGCGTCGGCGGGTCTCATCATCTCGGAAGCAACGCAGGTCTCCCAGCAAGGACAGGGCTATGCGTGGACGCCGGGCATTCACACCCGAGAGCAGATCGACGGCTGGCGCCACGTGACCGATTCCGTGCATAAGGGCGGCGGCCTGATATTCATGCAACTCTGGCACGTCGGCCGCATTTCACATCCGACGTTGCAGCCCGATCGCATGCTGCCGGTTGCACCCTCGCCGGTGAAACCCGAAGGACAGGCGTTTATCGAGAACGAACGTGGCGAAAGCCAGCTGGTGCCATTCGTCACGCCGCGAGCGCTGCAGCTCGAGGAGATGCCATACATCGTCGACCAGTACGTCCGCGGCGCGCGGCACGCGCAGGAGGCTGGCTTCGACGGCGTGGAAATTCACAGTGCGAATGGCTACCTGCTCGATCAATTCATCGAATCGAGTACCAACCATCGCACCGATCGCTACGGCGGAACCGTCGAAAATCGCTCGCGCCTGTTGATGGAGGTTGTCGAAGGTGTAGCCGGCGTGTGGGGCAGCGATCGCGTCGGCGTGCGATTGTCGCCGATGGGCCGTGCAAATGACATCAGTGACGAGGATCCCATCGCAACCTTCGGCTATGTGGCCGAGCAACTCAGCGATCGGAGGCTCGCGTATCTCCACTTGGTCAACCCGCTTCTGGCGACGATGCAGGACGGGACCGAACCCGATTTGCGGCCAATCGAATTACTCGGGACGATCCGCGAGCGATATCGTGGAGCGCTGATGATCGCTGGCGGCTTCGATCAGGACACCGCCGAAGACTGGATCGAACAAGGCCGCGCCGACCTGATCGCGTTCGGACGAAAGTTCATCGCCAATCCCGACCTGCCCGAACGCTTCCGTCAGCGGCAGCCGCTGAACAGTGACGATCCGACGACTTACTATGGCGGCGGCGAGAAGGGCTACACCGACTATCCGTCGATGGCGCACGAGCGAGGCGAACAGCCGAAGCCGTGTGTTGACGTCCGCTGGCGCTAAAACTTAGCTCACCGGATTGGGTGGCGCGAGGCGCACCAGCGCGGGTGCCGGAATGCGAGCGCCTTTATAGGCAGGCACGTCGCCGAATGTGCGGTGCGCTTCCCAGTCGTTCCGCGCCTCGCGAATCTCCTCAGGTGTTCGTGCGACGAAGTTCCACCACATGAGAATCGTTTCCGGAAACGGCACCCCGCCAATCAAGAGGAGACGCGCCCCACTGCGGCTCGTGAGACACATCTCCGAGCGTTGCGTTCCCAGATAGTAGAGGACGCGCTCCTCGAGACGCTGTCCTTCGAGCGCGCACTCACCGGAGAGGATCAGCAGCGCATGCTCATGCTGACGCTCGAGTGGCAGTGTGAGCTCGTGTCGCGCGTGAACCTGCAGGTCAGCGCCCACCAGTGGCGAGAAGTGTTCGGCCGGTGATGTCGCGCCGGCCAGAGCGCCTGAAAACACCTGCACGATGCCGCCTGTCTGTTCGAGGCGTGGCACATCCATCAGGTGTTGAAACGACGGCAGGCGATGACGATCGCGATCGGGCAGCGCGGTCCAGAGCTGCACACCGTTCAGACGGCCACTGTTGTCGTGAGGCGTGCGCTCGGCGTGCGCGATGGCGCGTCCTGACGTCATGATATTCACGCCACCGGGACGAAGAAGCGCCTCCTGCTCGAGGCTGTCGTCGTGCACGATCTCCCCGTCGAGCAACCACGTGACGGTCTGAAGGCCGATGTGGGGGTGTGGCGCGACGTCCATGCCGCCACCCTGTGCAAACGTCGCCGGCCCAAAGCGATCGAGGAAACACCACGGGCCAATCAGACGTTTGCCCCTTACCGGCAGCGCGCGAACGACTGCGAGGTGTCCAAGCGTGACCGCGCGCGTCGGATACGCATCAAACTGCTGATGTGCGGAGGCGATCGCCTCGCAGGCTTCCGCGGCGACAGTGGAGTCGCTCACGAGCGGCTCCCGTCGCGTCGTGTGTATCGCACCATCAAGACCGCGGCAACCAGCCCGATCAGCAGCCCGCCTGACGCGAAGCGGGCTTGGGCCATCCCGACGGAATAGTCGATCGTCAGCTCCCGCTGATCGACCGTGCGCCGTTGACCGATCACCGAGATGCGCGAACTCGCCGGAACCAGAGCGTTCGCGAGATACGCACTGGGCCCGGGCCGGTGACCGTTGCTGAAGAAGACCTGATGCTGTCCGTTCCGCAATGCGGAATCAGTGGCGACCAGTTGTATGCGAATCGTTCCGTTGCCGCCGCGAAGTTCGTCAACGCTCGGAAAAGAGACGCGCTGCACATGTAGTGGCATCCGCGCCCCGTCGAGTCTGACGGTGAGCCCCCTGAGGACGTCCTGCGCGTACGCATCTTGCTCGTTCGCGGCCACGACGCCGTTGCGGTCGCGATCGATCGTGGCCACGATCGCATCGGCGACTTCCACGCCGGGTGTCAGCGCAAGATCGATACTCACGCCGTTGTCACGCAGATCGATCCGCGCCGCTTGCAGGAACTCGTCAAGCCGATGCGCGGATACACCAACACCGGTCGCCAGGGCAATTGCGACAGCGACCGCCGGCAGCAGGACGTTACTTGCGCGCAAGTGCCGCTCCGTAGTCATTGGTGGGATCGCGATAGATCGTGTGAACGTGATCGACGTCGCGTTGGGGTGCGTATTCGATGACGAGTGTCGGTCCCTGGATGCGGAAATACATCACGCTGCCCGGCGTCGTTGGCCCACTCCACCCGAAATACGTTTGCGGCAGGTTGGCGCGGATCTCTGTGAGCCGCGGCGCCGCATATGCGTCGTTGGCCATACCCACCCACTCGCGCACGATCTCCATCAACGCCGCCTGTTGCGACGCCGACATCGTGGACACTCGCAGACCTTCGGGCTGGATCGTTCTGCCGTCCTGCCCTGGGCCGAGCACGAGATCCGAAACCGCGTAGGGAAAGATCGCCTGCTTCTGCTGTTCAGGACTCAGGCTCGCCATCAGCGCGAACGCGCGATCGTTCTCCTGGCCGAGGGGCCGGACGGTGCGGCCTTCGATCGTGTAGGTGGCCGGCTGTGCGCCGGTCAGTGTTGGCGCGAGCGTTGCGCGTGCCCCGGCAAACGTCATGTTGACGGCCAGATGATGCCCGCCGAACTGCAGGATCCATGGCGTCGTCAGCGACGGCGTCCCGACGAATGCGAGATAGTACTCGTCCGAGCCAAATGCCGGACCACGCCC
>DATCXH010000224.1:0-6444 GCA_036565925.1 Vicinamibacterales bacterium | reverse complement strand
CTGGTCGCTGGTAGCTCGTAGCCGCTGGCTGGTAGCAGTCGCAATTTGTCACAGCTACCAGCTACCACCTAGTGGCTTGTACTGACTGAAGCAGTACTGGTACTCTCTGGCGCCATATGGCGCTGAGATTGACGACCGATGAGCGAACGGAATTGGAACGCCGCGTCCGCAGTCTCAAGATTCGATCGGAGGATGCGCGCCGCGCGCGCGTGATTCTGATGCTCGCCAACGGCGACTCGTATTCGACGATCGAAGCGACGGTCCCGTGCTACCGCGACTACATCAATCGGTGGCGCCACCGATTCCTGGCCGACCGTCTGGAGGGCTTGCAGCCGCGCTACCGCGGCCAACCGCCGACGGTGTTGACGCCCGCGATGGAAGCGCGTGTCCTGGAGAAGACTCGGCAGGCCCCGCCTGATGGCAGCACGCACTGGAGTACGAGAAAGCTGGGCCGGCTGCTGAAGATTCATCACAACCTCGTGGCCAAAGCGTGGCAACGCGCCGGGCTGCAACCGCATCGGTTCGAACGCTACATGCAGTCGGACGACCCGGACTTCGAGACCAAGGCGGCCGACGTGATTGGCTTGTACATCAACCCGCCCGATCACGCGGCGGTCTTCGCTGTCGATGAGAAAACGGCGATCCAAGCCCTCGATCGCCTCGATCCGATCCTGCCGCTGTCGCCCGGGCGCGCCGAGCGGCACGGGTTCGAATACTACCGGCATGGCACCCTCTCGCTCCTGGCGGCGCTCGACACGAAATCCGGCGAGGTGCTCGGCCAGACCGTGCCGCGCCATACCAGCGCCGCCTTTGTCGAGTTCCTCGGCGAGATCGTGACCACGCAGCCGAAGGGCCGGCAGATTCACGTGATCGCGGACAACCTCTCGACACACAAAACCCAGGCGGTCCGCACGTTCCTCGTCGAGCACCCGCACGTGCATCTTCATTTCACGCCGACGTATTCCTCGTGGCTCAACCAGGTCGAACTCTGGTTCGCCAAGATTGAGCGGGATCTGCTCGCGCGCGGCGTCTTCACATCCGTCGCCGATCTCGCGCGGAAGATTCGTCGCTACATCCGGCACTACAACAAGACGGCGAAGCCGGTCCGCTGGAGTTATCGCAATCCGGCGCATCGAATTAGTAGTACTTCAGCGAGTACAGTCCACTAGCCACGTGTACGGGTTTAGCCTAATTGCCCACTCCCGGTGGTAATGCGATTGTCTGTAGGTCATCACCCCCGAACGTCATACGTTTTGGTTTGACCTGCACGACCGTATGTCCACAGTTGACTCGTCGCCCATCGCGGCGTGTCTCTCTCTCTCGCGCGCGCTGAGCCAGGCGGAATCGCCTGAAGCCGTGTACACGGCTGCGCTCGACGTCCTCTCACAGGCGTTGAGTGTCCGCCGCGCGTCAGTGCTGCTCTTCGACGCCGACCGCGTCATGCGTTTCAAGGCCTGGCGCGGTTTGTCGGACGCCTGCCGCATCGCCGTCGAGTGGCACTCGCCGTGGACACCCGAGACCACTGACCCGCAGACGATCGTGATCGCCGACGTGACCAAGGATCGTTCGCTCGAAGCGTATCGCGCGGTGTTGACCGAGGAACGAATCGCGGCGCTCGTGTTCATTCCGCTCGTCACTGCTGGCCGGGTGATCGGCACGTTCATGCTGCATTACGACACGCCGCATCACGTCAGCGAGGAGGAGCAACAGCTCGCGGAAACCATCGCGGCGCAGGTCGCGTTCGCGCTGGCAAAGACCAGCGCTGAAGAGCGCGCACGGCTGAACGAGGAACGGCTGCGATTGGCGCTCGACGCAGCGGCGATGGGCACCTGGGAACTCGATCTCCGCAGCCGAATCGTCAGCTGGTCCGACAGCCTGCAACGGATTCACGGCTACGATCCCGGTGCGTTCGACCAGCGGTTCGATTCCTACGAACACATCATCCATCCTGACGACCGCGAGCGCGTGCTGAGCTCGATCCAGTGGGCGATCGATGGTGGCAAGCCCTACGACATCGAGTACCGCGTCGTCGGCGGCGAGGGACGCGTCCGCTGGGTGGAGAGCAAGGGACGCGTTGACTACGAGAACGGTCAACCGGTGCGTATGACGGGTATCTGCATGGCGGTGACGCGACGGAAGGAGGCGGAGTTCGCACGACTTGCCGACGCGCATGAGGCCAACGAGCTGAAGGATCAATTCCTCGCCACGTTGTCCCATGAGCTGCGCACGCCGCTCAACGCCATCATCGGCTGGATTCAGATGCTCGAGCGCGACGCGGCCTCTCCCGATCGCGTCCGCCATGCGATCGACATCATTGGTCGAAACGCCAAGCTGCAGGCGCAGCTGATCGAAGACATCCTCGACGTCTCGCGAATCATCTCCGGCAAGCTCACGATCGAGCGGCAGGCGCTCGACGTTGGCATGCTCGTCGAAACCACGCTGAGTGGACTGTTACCGACGGCGACGTTGAAACAGATCGAGGTGACTCGCGACGTCGCCGACGATCTGCCGCTCATCGAGGGCGACGGGCAGCGTCTGCAGCAGGTGCTCGGCAACGTGATCGCGAATGCGATCAAGTTCACGCCCGATCGAGGGACGGTGTCGGTTCGCTGCGCGGTGAGTGCCGCTCGCCTGGTGATCGAGGTCGAGGACTCGGGCGTCGGCATCGCACCGGAACTGCTGCCGTACATCTTCGACCGCTTC
Organism: Vicinamibacterales bacterium; assembly: GCA_036565925.1. GTDB lineage: Bacteria > Acidobacteriota > Vicinamibacteria > Vicinamibacterales > UBA2999 > Gp6-AA40. The sequence continues at coordinate 3,741 of DATCXH010000224.1, read as the reverse complement.
CGTCAGGGCGACAGCCGATCGACCCGAAGGCACGGCGGTCTCGGGCTCGGCCTCGCCATCGCCCGTCATCTCGTCGAACTGCACGGCGGCGACATCGCCGCCAACAGTGACGGCGAGGGTCGTGGCACGACGTTCCGCATTCGCCTGCCGATTGTCACCGGCGTTACCGCGATCGAACGGGTCCGGCCGACCGATGAGGCCGCGACCGATCTGTCCGGCTGCCATGTGCTCGTGGTGGACGACCTCGATGACTCGCGCGAACTGCTCGTGCGTCTGCTCCGTCAGTGGGGCGCCAATGTGCGGCAGTGTTCGACGGCCCGCGTTGCCTTGACGGAGCTGCTGTCGGCGAGGTTCGACTTGATGGTGGCCGACATCGCGATGCCCGAGCTCGATGGTTACGACCTGATCGAACGGGTACGGACGCTGCACGACGAAGCGTCGCGGATTCCGGCAATCGCCGTTACCGCCTACGCACGACGTGAAGATCGCGACCGCGCGCTGCGCGCAGGGTACAACGCGCACTGTCCGAAGCCGCTCGACACCGCTGAGTTCTCCCGCGCTATCGCCGAGGTGATCCACGCTACACCACAGGCTGGAGCGCTCTCCTAGGCATATCGTTTGCTCTACCCTGTGCATGAATTCTTCACAGGGAACCACACACGCGCGTCCTCTCGCGGTCGTCACCGGCGCGTCGAGCGGGATCGGTTACGAGCTGGCCAAGCTCTGCGCCACGAACGGATTCGATCTCATTCTTGCCGCCGACGAGCCGCTCGAAAAGGCCGCCGACACATTCCGCGGTCTCGGCGCCCACATCGAGACCGCCGTCGTCGATCTTGCGACGCGTCCCGGCGTTGATACGCTGGTACGGACGGTTGGCGAGCGCACCGTCGATGCACTTCTCGCCAACGCCGGACATGGCCTCGGCCAGGCGTTCCTCGATCAGGAATTCGACGAGATCGAGCACGTCATCGACACCAACATCACCGGCACGATCTATCTCATCCATCAGATCGCGTGGAAGATGCGCGAGCGCGGCGCCGGCAAGATCCTCATCACCGGCTCGGTTGCCGGCTTCATGCCTGGCACCTATCACGCCGTCTACAACGGCACGAAAGCCTTCATCGACTCGTTCTCCTACGCGTTGCGGGCCGAGCTGAAGGACACCGGCGTCACCGTCACGTGCTTGATGCCAGGCGCGACCGAAACCGAATTCTTCCAGCGGGCGGGCTTGTCCGACACGAAGGTTGGACAGGACCAGAAGGACGACCCCGCTGATGTCGCCAAGGACGGATTCGACGCGATGATGAAGGGCGACGCCGACGTCGTCAGCGGCTGGAAGAACAAGGTGATGACGACGGTTGCCAACGTCACGCCGGCGGAGACGCTTGCCGAGCAGCATCGCAAGATGGCCGAGCCTGGGAGCGGGCGCAAGAAGAGATAGTCCTTGTCCCTGGTCCTTAGTGCTTGGGCCTTGGTCCGTCCCTTGGCCTTGGTCCGTCCCTTGGCCTTGGTCCGTCCGCTTAGGCCTTGGTCCGTCGTTGGTCCTTGGTCCTAAGTACGCTGCAAAAGCGGACGAAGGGTGCGCACGTCTTTCACCGCTTCAATGGCGAGCAGCGTGTCGATCAGTTTCTGTGCGGTTGATGCACCAAGCACCGGCGCGATCAGATCGCGCGCTTTGTCGATCACCTCGGCACGCGTCATCGGGTTGCGGACGGTGCCGCGAACTGCTTCGACGCGATCGGAAAGGTTCGTCCCGTCATTCAACGTGATCTCGACGATGGCGACGCGGGCCGGGAGCAGCGCGGTCAGCGACGCGTCTGGGACGTATGTCACCTTGCTGCGCTGGCGCAACACGACACGATCCTTCATGCGTGGCGTGTCGTGCGCGGCGTGAAACGACGCAGTCTTGTCGATGAGCATCACCGCGACCATGTGCTGCAGGCAGATGTCGGGGATGTCGCGGTTATCCACGACAGAACCGACGCTCGGCGCCAGCCGCACCGTCACTGACTTCACCTCGTCCACGTCGAAGGAACGCTTGCGCCGGATATTGTCGATCGCGTCGAGCGGCGCTTGGATCGGTGTGCCAACCGTCCACTTCTTGATATCGGTGTTGACCACCTCGTAGCGGTCGCCGAGACGATCGATCAACACGTTCGGGTTTCCCTTCGGCGCATTCACCTGAAAGAAGTTGTCATCACCCGACAGCACATCGTCCACGCCATTCCATCCGGCACGGATGACGAGGGCCGCGGTGACGCCATTTCTCGCGGGCATGCCAGCGAAGACGAATCCCTTTTCGATGTGATCGGTATCGCGGCCCCAGATCGCGTATCCACTTGCCTGCTGTGAGGCGTAATCGAGCAGCCAACGCATTTCTTGCGCGGTGAGACCGGCGATGCAGCCGGCAGCTGCCGCTGATCCGAACGTCCCGGCGAACGCATGCGTGCTGCGTCGACTTTCGTTTCTGAAGGCGACGCCGCCGAGGGCCATCGTGAAGCGCGGGCCAATGTCGTAGCCCAGGGTGACGGCGCGAAGAAACCGTTCGCCGCTGACGCCGAGATCCTCGCCAAGTGCGAGCCCGGTTGGCACAATCGAGGATCCGGGATGCGACTGCGACGCGCCGTGCGAATCGTCTGTTTCGTCGGAGTGCGCGAGGACGCCGTTCACGAGCGCGGCGTCCATCGGCCCGGTCACGACATTCGAGGCGACAACGGTCGCCACGGGACGGCCGGCCTGCGCGCGGGCGAGCGTAAGCGCGGCGCGGCCTGGCGGCAGCTCTGAGCCGGACACCATCGCCGCGAACGTATCGAGGATGTGATGCTTGGCCTTCTCGGCGACGTCTGCGGGCAGCGGACGGTCCTTCGCCGCTGCCATGTACGCGCTGAGCGCCGACATCACCGGTCCGACTGTCTGCGCGCGCAGCGCGGTGGGCACGGCGACCGAGCACAAAGCCAACGCACCGCGAGTCAGCGCCGAGCGACGGGTGATCGAAGCCATAGCCGTGATTGAGGCCAAAGAGTACCTCACCTTGACCGTTGCCTTTGACCTTTGACCTTCGTTCTGTTCCTCCTGTAGAGTCTCGGCGCACCTGGAGGGAGTCATGAAACGAGCACTCTTTATCGCGGCGGGCCTGTTTGCTGCGGCCGGCGCCGCGATCGTTGCGGCACCCTTCGACGTCGCGCAGGGCGGCGGCAGTCGCGCGGCGAGTTCCGCCCCCGTGGACTCCGCTCGGGGCGGACAGGCGCCGATCTTCGAGGTCGATCCGTTCTGGCCGAAGCCATTGCCCAACCACTGGGTGATGGGCTCGACGATCGGCTTGTCGGTGGACGACCAGGATCACGTCTGGGTGATCCATCGGCCGCAGTCGGTCGAGGACAACTTCAAAGCCGCTGAGACGAATCCGCCAATCGGCGTCTGCTGCAAGGTGGCGCCGCCGGTGCTCGAGTTCGATCAGGCGGGCAACCTGGTGTCGTCATGGGGCGGACCTGGGGCCGGATACGAGTGGCCGGTCAGCAACCACGGCATCACCGTCGATCACAAGGGCAATGTGTGGATCGGCGGCAACGACAACAGCGACACGCAGATCCTCAAGTTCACGAAGGCCGGCAAATTCCTGTTGCAGATCGGCAAGCACGGCGTGCACAACGGCAGCAACGACGTCGAGAACCTGTGGCGCGCCGCCAAGATCTTTCACGAGCCGGAGGCCAACGAGATCTACGTCGCCGACGGCTACGGCAA
>DATCXH010000253.1:0-3708 GCA_036565925.1 Vicinamibacterales bacterium | reverse complement strand
GCCGCCAATGGCGTGCGCGTGGCGGACATTCGCTTCATTGCTCGCCCCGATGGCACGACCAGCGAAGCCGAGGCCGCCGCGATTGTCGCCGCGATCAACACCGGAGCCTCCGCATGACCCCCAAGACCGAAGTGGGCGCGGGTGGTGAGGTGGCGTTGCCGTCCTTCGCTGACCTCAAGGCGTTCCTGTGCGAGTACTACCTGCACAGCAGGTTCGGCGACCGCGATGGCGCGGTGTGGGGTCGCGACTACTCCGACCTCGTGACTCAGGGCGCGATGGAAGACCTGGAACGATATGGCGTCTCCCGCATTAGCCCGTACGAATCAAATCGCGGACGGTGGATTGAGTTCGACCACACACTAACCGTGCTGAACCCCGACGAAGCGCCTGCACAAATACAGCGCCAAGCGCCACACCTGACGCACATCACCGGAGCCGCGTCGTGAGCCGCGCCCCCGTAGCTGGTGGTGTGGTGCTGGACGTGCTGCACCGTGCAGTGGATCGCCTGCAAGGCGCGGGCGTCATCGCCAACACCATCGCGCTCCGCGAAGTCATCCGCATCGTCGAGGCGATGGCGGAGGCAATGCAGCGCGTCCTTGCCCACGTTGAGGACGAGAGCGCGGATCGCATCGAGAACCAATGCACCCTTTGCTACTCCTACCGGAAGCTCCTGCGCGATCGCCTCGCCGCCTATCGCGGTGAAGCTTCCACGCCTGTAAAGGGTGGGGATGACTTCCTGTTTGCCGCGCTTCGGCTGGTGATCCAACGCATCGAGGAATGCGGTGCGTCGCCAGAACTGACCCGCGCATCGTCAGTCGCCTGCGATCTGCTTTACGCGGTCGGCAACCAATTCAATCCACCGCGAAGCGACGCGCGGGAGCGAGTCGAAGCAGCCCTTAGGGCGGCAGGAGCGCCCTCGGCGCAACAACCTCTGGACGAGTCCGCAAACAATGCCGGTGTGGCAACCGGAAGCCGCAACGACTCGCCAAGTGAAAGCGTGACCCGAGGAAACCTGTCGCCCGCCACGCCTGCAAAGGGCGGGGATGCGGTGCAGGAGGCGGTGGAACTGGCGATCCGCGAGGGCCGCGACCCGTTCCTCGCCGGGATCAACGCCAAGACGCAGCAGCCCGCCACGCCGTATGCGTGGGGCTACACGAACACAATCAACGGGCATAAGCACATTGCGATGGACCGCGCTTCACGACAAGTCGAGGGAATGGCCGAGCACGCGCTCTACACGCTCGAGGACGCCCACCGCCTCGCATCCACCCAGGCTGCCGGCGGGGGTGATGACCGGGACTGGGAGGCCGAATACGACGCCGCGCAAGGCCGCGCCCAAGAGCTAGACGACCTCTGCACCGCGAATGCCCGGTGGTTGTTCCGCGCGATGAATCCCGGCGAGTCCGACGACCACATCGAGTACGAGGACTCGCACGACATCACCGCGGAAGCTGTCGGCCGCCTCGCATCCACCGGGAGCGCCCCGGTAGCCGAAGTGAATGGAATCGGCGGTGTGTACGACGGGTGCTGGCTGATCCCGACTCCTATTGCGCTTCCGCATGGCACCAAGCTCTACGCCGGGAGCGCCCCAGCCCCGAGTGGGGATGCGAGTGACGCGGCGCGGTATCGGGCCATCCGCAATCCACCGCCGAAGGGTGATGCCATGTGCGCGTGGTCCACGACAGAGGACGGGGTGTTGAGCGCCCGAGGCGAGCATGACGGCCCCCTCACTGGCGAGGCTCTCGACGCAGCAATCGACGCCGCCATCGCTGCCGCCGCCCCCACGCAGTCGCAGGAAGCGCCAGCCCCGAGTGGGGAGGTTGCAGCACTACGCGGCTTCGCGCAGTCGGTCATGGAAGCCTGGCCGATGGGCGACGTGGACGGCGGCGATCTGCAAAGCACAGCCGTGACGCACGGCCTGTTGAAGCCGGTGACGATGGCCGAGCCGTGCAGCGAGGAGCAATGCGCCTGCGCCGAATACTGCACACGCGATGAGTTCCCGGTCGAGTGCTTCCGCAAGACAACGCTGCTGACCGGCCGCCCCGAGTCGGATGCACGGATCGCCGAACTGTCCGCCGCCCCCACGCAGGAGCCGCAGACACCCAAGGAGAACAAGTGATGGCACACGGTGACTACAACTGCTGCGCGCTTTGCGACTGCAAAATGGATTACGCCAACGACGCAACTACAAAAGAAGAAGTCTGCGTCGATTGCATGAAGGCGCTGCACAGCGCTGGCGTCATGGTCTACACGGGCGCGGAACTGGAAGCATGGATCAAGGCGAACCCAGCGGTTGCCCGCGATCTTCTGCCGGCGCTGGGTTTCTACGAATGCTTCTACGCAAACCCGGTAGATGAAGCCTTCCGCGCCGCATCCCCCACGCAGGACCAGGCATCCGAAGGAGCGGCGCGATGAGTTACGACGAATTGAAGCTAGTACTCGATGTCTTCTTCGGCGACCCGAGCAGACCCGTCGAAGAAACCCGCGATGATCTGGAAAGGCTGCGCGACGAAATCGACATGCTGCTCGACGCGCTAGGGGGCTGACATGACCACCCCAACCCAAGTGAATCCGCTGGTGGTGTTCTCTGGCAAGTGCCGTAAGTGCGACGTGGGCCAGCCTGTCGGGTTCACCGACATGCGCGGGGAGGCCCTCTACACGGGTGACATTGTGGTCACGTTCACCGTGCGCGAGCGCGACGAGGCATGGCTCGATTACTTCCCCGATGGCCTGACGGTGGTGGTCAACGACCAATACCGACACCACCCCGAAGGCGCTCCCCTGCCCGACAGCACACCTTACTCGGACGGGTACGTGATGGGGATTCGCAGCGTCCCGATGGATGAGCCGGGTCAGTGGCGGGTGCTGCGAGTCAAGCCCTATGCGGACGTGATCGAGGGTGAGCACTGGCCTGCATACGGATTCAGTTATCGCGCCCTCGCCCCCTTCACTACGGAGGAATCGTGATGTACGGACCCCCTTACTACACCAGCCCTGCCGATCCCGACGACCGCTGGGAGGCCATCGCCGAGCGCCTGGAATCCGAATACGCAACCGGCGCCAAGCTGCGCGACATTGCCGAAACCGAGTTTGAGGAACTGAACATCGTTCCCGACCTGATCGAGATATTCGACGGCCACGTTGACGATATCGACGGGAAGGCAATCCGGCTGATTCGCGGCCTGCTGAAGGACTTGCAGAAGCGCATCGAGCGCGAGGCCCGCGAGGATGCAGAAGCCGAGGTTGCGCGCATGGATGACGATAGCGAAGCGGCCCGCAACGGGGACGGCATGGAAGAGGCCGCATGACCTACCTCATCGACCTGTTGCAGCAACACCCGCTGCTGACGTTTGCCTATTTGGTCGCGCTGGGCGGTGCGGCATTCGACTACTACGAGCGCCGGGGAGTGGATCGTGATTGACCCCGACGACCCCCTGTGGGCCGCGTTCAAGGCCGAAGCATTCAAGCAGCAGTTTGAGGCAATCGACAAGCCCGAGGAAGTGTTGCCTTGGGACGACGACGAAAAGGAATCCGAATAATGCTTACCCACCTGTCCATGCAAAAGGCGCCGAAGCTTCGCAAGCAGATGCCGCACGCCTTCACGAATGAAGAGCGCATCCGCGAATACCTGGCCGACCGTGCCCGGTACGCCGAGCCTCAGCGATACAACGACCGCGCGTGGAACTTCCCGCGCACCCCCTACGGCAG
>DATCXH010000490.1:0-6905 GCA_036565925.1 Vicinamibacterales bacterium | reverse complement strand
GGTGCCGAGATACCCGAGGTCGTAATCACGCGACGCGTGCGCGTCCTGACCGTAGATGTCCTGGTCGACCGAGCAATACAGGGCGCGCGCCCGCTGCGCCCGAAACTTGCGCTCGAGACGCTCGAGCGTCGGTCCACCGGTGAAGCTCAGATACAAATCGAACGCCGGAATCTGTCGCCGTTCAAGATACGTTGCGCCGCCGTTCTGGACCTTCGCCAGCGTCACCGGCGTATCGATGTCGTAAAACGCACGGCATCCCCGCGCTGTTCGCAGCACGAGATCGGCGACGTCGATCCCCTCCGGCACATACGAACCGACGACGACGAGATCGGCTTCTTCGATGTCGCCGGCGTACTGGTGTTGCAGTTCGTCGAGACTTCGATACAGCCGTGCATGACAGTACGTCGGCTCCGGCAGATCGCGATTGTCCGCATACCACGCCGAGTCACGCTCGAGGAACAGCACCTGGTGGCCGCGTGCGCTCAACGCACGCACCAGCGCGCGATACGTGGTCGCGTGGCCGTTGCCCCACGACGAGGTGATGGACAGGCCGAGGATCACGATGTTCATACCGAGAGTGCCTCCGGCGAAGCGCCGCGAACCTGCTGCACGATCGAGAACAGTTGCTCGACGCGATGAGCGCAGGTGTGACGTCGACGTATGGTGTCGAGTCCACGGGCGGCGAGACCGTGACGCAGCGTCTCATCGGCGCGCAGTGCGGCAAGCTGCGACCGCATCCGCCGCGGCGTCTCCGCGACGAGATAATCCTCGCCAGGGGTAAACAGTCCCTCGACGTCGTGCCACCCGACCGAGACGAGCGGCACACCGCACGCCAGCGCTTCGAACACGCGGATGGTTGGAATGCCCGGCAATGACTTCACGTAGGGGCGTCTCGGAACGTGCACGGTCATCCGATGCTGCGCGTACGCGCGCGGCGCCTTGTAGTTGGGCAACCATCCGGCGTAGCGGATACGAGCGGTCCTCAGTTCAGTGAGTGCATGGTCGGGATAGCGAACGCCGTGGACGGTTGCCGCGAGCTGCAGCGCACGAACCGGCTCGATCAGATACGACCTGAGCTCACTGGTTCGCTCTTCGTCGCCCCAGTTGCCAATCCACACCAGATCGTCCTGGCGACCGTCCGGTTCGAGCGGTGTGAAGATGCGCGTGTCAGCGGCTTCGTGCCAGGTGAAGGCTCGACGTGCCCAACCGAGTGACAGATAGCGCTCGCGAATGACCTCGCCAAACGCCAGCACTCCGTCGTACGCATCGAGATCGTAGGCCGCCATCGCCCGCGCGTCGGTGACTGAGCGGTGGTGCGTGTCGTGAAACAGCAACACGTAGTGGCCGCGGGCTGACCGGTGCCGCCCGATTGTCGACACGAGCGAGTGCGGATTCCATTCGTGAACGATCACCAGGTCGGCGTTTTGGAGCGCCTCGTCCAGATCGAGCCGATCGAGATCGACGGCCTTGGATTTCAACCGAGGAAACAACGAGTGGAAACGTGAGACGGCGGCCGGCCCGGCTTCGGCCAGCAGCTGCTGGCGGCTCCATCCGTTCAGCGGCTCGTAGACGATCACGTCGTGGGAGCGCTCGAGGAGCTCGGACACGATGCCGCGCAGGAAGTGGGCATTGCCGTGATTCCAGTCCGAGATCAGCGAGTGATAGAAGAGAACGATTCGCATCGAGCCGCCTCGTCGCTCAACAAGGTGATCGCCGTGCGATACCCCTGCACCGTCCCGACGTCGACGTACGAGGTGCCGGCGCGGACGCCGTACGCATCACCGCCCGTGGCCAGCCACGCGTTGACGAGTGTGCCGATGTACTCGTCGCTCGATCCGCGCGCGATCCACAGATCGTGCAGCTGGCGCAGAATCCGACCCGGCATCTTGAAGGCGCCCCAAATCCAGTGCGACTGTGCGTGCGAACTCTTGACCTGGATCTCGCGCACGATGTCGTTGTGATCGAGCACGACCGCGTCGAACAGCTCAGGATGCTCAACCGGGAACAGCAGGAACGAGAGCCGATCGTCTCTGAGTTCACGGAGCGCTGTCGCAGGAAACCAGATCGTGTCGGGAAGGCCGATCAGCACTGGTTCGTCGAGGGCAATCAACGGCAACGCTCGAAACATCGCATCGCAAAGTCCCGCTGGCTCGGGCTGCACGCTGTAGAAGATGCTGGCCGACAGCGCCGCACCGCCGTAGTAGTGCAGGATGTCGGACTTGCCCGGTGAAATGACGAAGCAGATCTTGTCGGCCCCGCCAAGCACCAATCGTTCGACGAGGTACTCGCTGACGGCACGGGGATGTTCGCGCGCGCCTTCATGCCGGCTGCCGACTGGAAGTAATTCCTTCGAGAACGCCAGCGGCTGAATGCGACTTCCCTGCCCGGCGGCCGGCACGATGCCCCACATCACGCCACTCCCTGCGAGACGGCGGGGCTCATGTCGAGCAGCCGCTCGAGTTCGTGCGCGCGCCTGCGAGCGGTGTGGCAATCGAGCGTCCGCTCGCGGCCCCACGCGCCAATTCGCTGGCGTTCGCCATCGGTGAGATCGAGGGAGGCGAGCACGTCCGCGGTGTCTCGAGCCACGAGCACCTCATGGGACGGCGCAAAAAACTGGTCGAGGCCTTCCCACCAATCAGAAATCACTGCGGTGCCGCAGGCGGTCGCCTCGAACAGGCGCCCTGATGGGCAATAGCCGACCCGCGCCATCGCCGCACGTGTGACGTTCAAGGTCAGTTCCGACGAGCAGTAGAACGACGGGTGATCGGAAGCCGGCATGTGCCAGAAATAGAGAAGGTTCTCCGTCCACGGAAAGTCGGACGGGTACTGCGAACCGGCGAGCGCAAACCGTTTGTCGCGCCGAAGCCGTGCCGGTTCAATGAACAGCCGCTCGAGGACGGCTTGACGATCGGCCGCGTAGGTCCCGAGATACGACAGCGCACTGCGACGGTGTTCGGCGGGCAACACCGGTCGATGCACATCCGGATCGACGCTGCCATAGAGCGGGGCGACGCGGCGTGCGCCGGTGTACCGGGTGAGCCCGTCGAGCGCGGCACCGCCGGCATAGCTCAGCACGAGATCGAATGCGGCGAGACCGTCTTCGGGCAGATACGGCACGCGCTCACCTCGCGCGAGCGCGTCGAGGGTCACCGGTGAATCGAGGTCGTAGTACACCCTTCGCACGACCGTCGAATCCAGCACCAGGCGGCAGGCATCGCGTCCGTCGGGACAATACGACGTGACGAGACCCACATCGGCGCCAGCCAATTCACGCCGCGCCGCGGGAACGACGTCCGTCCAGTCCTGATACAACACCAAACGGCACCACTCGGCACCCGAGAGATCGCGATGGTGCGCGTAGTACGGCACATCACGTTCGACAAACACGATGTCGTGACCGGCGCTATGGAGGGCGCGACACAAGCCCCGCCACAACGTGGCGTGTCCGTTGCCCCAGGTCGAGCTGATCGTCAGGCCGAAGATCACGACCTTCACCAGGTGACCACCCGTTCATCCAACAGCACATCGAGCTGCACCGCACGATGCGCATAGGTGTGCTCGGCGCGCACCCGTTTGCGCGCGGCTCGACCGATCGCGGCCGCCCGCTCGTCATCCAGCAGTTCAACCAGCGCAGCGACCTCGTCGCCGTCGCGCGCGACCAGCACTTCGCGGCCGGGCTCGAGAAACATCTCGATGCCTTCCCACGCATCGGTGATCAGACACGCGCCCGCCCCGCCCGCCTCGAACACACGCGTGGCTGGGGAGAAGCCGAATCGCGCCATGCTGTCCCGACTGATGTTCAAGACCGCACGCGGCGTGCAGTTGAATGCGTTGTGGTCGCGGGTGTAGACATGACCGACGTAGGTCATGTTCTCCGGCAGCACCTTGTCAGCCCAGCCATTGCCGCCCAGCACGAACCGCGACTCGGGCGATCGTTTCGCAGCGGCGAAGAAGAACTGCTCGACACGCGCTTCACGGTCGGGCAGCCGATTGCCCAGAAAGCCGAGGTCCGCCTCGAAGCGCGGGTCTGGCGACACGGGAAAATGCGTCGCCGGATCGAGCGCGTTGTAGACGGGAATACACAACCGCGCCCCCACCGCTTCATACCCGCGCACCACCGGCTCACCACCGCCGTAGGTCAGGACCATGTCGTAGCGCGGCACCAGCGCGTGAAAAGGATCGTGCGGATCGGTCGCCAGCCGATCGAGCGTGGCCGGCGCGTCCACATCCCAGAAGATCGTTTGTGCGTGTGGCGCCTTGGCCTCGAGGACCGCTTCGTCGAGCAGCGAGTCGAACACGCCAACCCCACTGGTCTTGACGATCACGTCGGCATGGCGCGCCTCACGGAGTGCACGTCGCACGCCGTCCTCGCCGCTGGTCTCGTCTGCGGGATAGACGACGACGTTGGCCCATGAAGGGTCATCGATGTCGCGGTGCCGCTGGCGATCGTAGGCATCGGGCTCGTAGAAGGTGACGCCGTACCCAAGGCCGAACAGCGCGCGAATGATGCCGCGGTAATACGTCGCCGCACCGTTCCAGTACGCTGACACGAGACTCGAGCCGAAGAAGGCAATCCTGGGTTTCATGCGATGAGCGTCTCGTAGACCTGGAGATAGGCATCGGCCGTCCGGTCGATGCCGAAATCGCGAGCACGTGCGGCGGCAACGTGTGCCGCCGCACGCCGTTCGTCCGGCCGTTCGATCAATTGCTGCACCGCGGAGGAGAGCGCCGCGTGATCGTCCGGCGGCACGAATTTCGCCGCACCGTCCCAAAACTCACGAAGGCTGGGGATCTCGCCAAGGACCAGCGCGCATCCGGCCGAGGCGGCCTCGAGCACCGACAGACCGAATGGCTCGTATCGCGCTGGCAGCGCGTATATCGACGCGCGCCTGTACCAGTTCGCGAGCTCGTGCGGCGGACGATGGCCGAGGAGATGGACACCCGGGGCCGCGCATACCTCCCCTGACGGCGACCGATCGTCGCCGGCGACATAGATCGGCCATGTGATGGACGAGGCGATCGCGCTCAGCGCCTTCACATTCTTCGCTTCGTCCCAGACACGCCCTGCCGCGAATACCATTCGCTCTTTGGCCACCGCACGATCGGACAACCCGCGCGCCGAAGCCGGTCCGCCGTTTGGAATGACCCGCACCTTCAGCGGCATGCCGTACTCCGCCTCGAGTGCGGCCCCCATCGCCGCCGACGGTGCCACCACAGCCCCTGCGGCGCGCAGTCCGGCGTTGACCGCCGCACTGTAGCGATCGATGCTCGACGGCGCCGACTCGCCGCGCACCGCACGCCACCAACTCCGCACGCACGAATGGGCCACCACCATCACCGGCGCGCGCCACGGCAGCGCAGCATGGGCATACCCATTCAGGTGCACCAGCGTTGGCTTGATCTGGTGTTCGAGTTCGAGCAGCCACTCGCCCGATTGCTCGACGTCCCGCCACGGGTCGTCCATCCACTCGAGTCGATACGGTCGATCGATGACATCGAGCCCCGCTTCGCGGGCCTCACGATGCTGCGCCGGCGTCGGCGGTGGCCCCATCACGGCCACTGTCGAACGCACGCCTCGCACACGCAGCGCACGACCGAGGTCCATGGTGTAACGCCACACCCCGCCAACCGCGTCCGCTGTCGTCAGAATCTGCGCCGGGAGACTCACAGGACCCTCTCGCGCTCCAGCGCGTGCAGCGGAAGCGGACGCGCGTCCTGAATGTCGCTGAACTCATCGAAGCGTGCGAGATACTCGTCCATCGCCCGCTCCCACGCATGATCGTCGGGCGTGCCCCATTGCCTGGCGTAGCCGGGCGAACCGGGATACGAGAACATCGGCACTGGTCTGTTGGCCCACACACCGTACGCGCGCAGATGCTCACGCCAACGCTCGACCTCGGCTGGATCGTCGGCGCCGGATTCCAGAAGATTGGCCTGCACGAAAGCCACGTGCTGTTTCGCGGCAATCAGACGCGAGGCGATCTGCTCGGTTGTCAGGCGGGTACCCTTGTCGAGCAGATTGCGGCCTTCGATGGTGATGCTCTCGACGCCTGCCTCGATCGACACGCACCCGGCGCGGCCGAGGAGCTCCAGATTCGCGGGACTCCACAAATCGATGCGAGTCTGGATGCCGAAGGTGATCCCGCGGGGCACCAGCGCCGCGAGCAGCTCTCGATTCGGCAAGAAGATCTCGTCGATGAAATAGACGTACTCGACGCCATTGGCGCGCAGCCCATCGAGCTCGGCGAGGATCACATCCAGCGGACGTCGTCGATAGTCGTCGCGGAAGTTGTCCTTCGCGCAGAACGTGCAGTGATACGGGCATCCCCGCGACACCTCCATCTCCGCACCAGGACCTGCAGGCCTGGCGTCGAAGCGATGGTGATGATGCCGGTGACGCGCCAGATCGTCGCGTGTCCACTCGAGCGACGGAAGCGCGCTCATGTCGCAGACATGGGGCGTTCCCTGCACACGCACCTCGCTGTCGCGCACGTACGCAATCGACGACACATCGATCCACTCGCGGGGATCGGCCGCCAGTCGCGGCAACACCTCTTCGCATTCCCCCAGCACCGCCACGTCGGCCCCAAGCTTGTGAAGCGTCGTGGCCGGCGTGGTCGAGGCATGGGGTCCGACGACGACGCGGAGAGGGAGGAGGAAGGAGCGCTGCGCGCACGCCGCCAGCAGTTCCTGGGGTACGCGCAATTCGGGAGGCGGACATCGCCAGAACAGATAGCTCGGTGCGGTGGTGACGATCAGACGGTCTGGCGCGAACGAGGCGAGCTGCTGCGTGAGGTCCGGCAATGAGATGTCGTAGAGCTGCGCGTCGAGCAACAGCACCTGGTGGCCGTCGCGTTCGAGCAACGCCCGCGCGTAACCAAATTCGAGTGGCAGATGCGGCTCGC
>DATCXH010000255.1:0-4715 GCA_036565925.1 Vicinamibacterales bacterium | reverse complement strand
ATCCGCTTCCTGGGTGCCCCGGCCGGCTATGAGTTCATGTCGTTGATCGAGGCGGTGATTCTGGCAGGGACGAGCGATTCCGGACTGACGCCGGAGAGCCGCGCACTTGTCGCCAGGCACGTGACCACGCCGCTCGAGATTCAGGTCTTCGTGACACCGACCTGTCCACACTGCCCTCGTGCGGTGACCCTGGCACATCGACTGGCGGTCGAGAGTCCGTTGATCACTGCGTCGTGCGTTGAAGCGACCGAGTTCATGGATCTGTCACGGAAGTTCCGCGTCACCGGCGTTCCGAAAACGATCGTGAACGAATCGATTGAGATTCTTGGTGCCCTACCCGAGGATCAATTCGTGCGAACGGTTGTCGGCGCTCCGGATGCCGACGCGGAATCGACGCAGTAACGCTACTTCGTCGGCTCGATTCGCGCGCTCTTGATGAAGTCCAGCATCGGGTACTCCGCGCTGAGATAGGCATTCCCTTCGCTCTTGATACGGCGCTGATCGGGAACGTTCTGGCGTCCGTAGCCGCTGTACAACTTGTCGACGACGTCCATGCCGGACACGACCTGGCCGAATGGCGCGAAGCCATCAGCATCGAGGTAGCTGTTGTCTTTGTAGTTCACGAAGACCATCGTGTAGCGTGTGTTCGGCGCCGACTCTTTTGCGAACGTCACGAACCCGCGAAGGTTGCTTTGCTTCGGGGGTTCGTCGATGAGATTGGCCAAGGCGTATTCACCCTGGATCTTCGGATCGCCATTCAGCCCGAACTGCGCCATGAAGCCGCTCAACACACGGAAGAATCGCGCGTCGTCGTAGAAGCCTCGCGTGACGAGCGTATAGAACCGGTCAGCCGCACGCGGCGCCCACTCGCGCTGTACTTCGATCACGAATAGTCCCTGGCTCGTTTCGAATCGCGCGCGGAATGTCGCTGGCGCTTGTTCGTCTTTGACCTGCGCGGCGCCCGACCGTGGCGCGCTCACAAGTGCGAAGGCAGTCAGCGCCAGCATGAAGAGCCTCCGCGTCATCGTCAGCCTAATCATCAAAGAAGCATTTCGGATTCGTTCTGGCTCGCACCGAGCCAAAGGTGCGGTGCGGCCTGACCGACAGACCTCTCGCGCCGCCATCGAGCGAGCGTAGCGAGCAAGATGGCGGAGAGAGAGGGATTCGAACCCCCGGGCCCCTTTCGGAGCCAACGGTTTTCAAGACCGCCGCCTTAAACCACTCGGCCATCTCTCCGCGTCCACGCTTAGTTTCGCTTGATTACCTCGGCGCCGTCCATGAACGGCCGGAGCGCGTCCGGAATCGCCACCGATCCGTCGGCCTGTTGGTAGTTCTCGAGGATGGCGATCAGCGTACGGCCAACGGCCAGGCCTGATCCGTTGAGCGTGTGGACGAACTCCGCTTTACCAGTGCCCTCGGGGCGGTATTTGATGCTGGCGCGCCGCGCTTGAAACGCTTCGGTGTTGCTGCAGGAGGAAATCTCCCGATACGTATCCTGTCCCGGCAGCCACACTTCGATGTCGTAGGTCTTCGCTGACGCGAATCCCATGTCGCCGCTACAGAGTAGTACCGTGCGATACGGGAGCTCGAGACGTTTGAGCACTTCTTCCGCATTCGACGTCAGTCGCTCGAGCTCGTTATAAGACTGGGCGGGATCGCTGAACGACATCAACTCGACCTTGTCGAATTGATGTTGGCGAATCAGTCCGCGTACATCAGCGCCATACGACCCGGCCTCGCTGCGAAAGCACGGCGTGTACGCCGTGTAGCGAATCGGCAGCAGGCGCCCGTCAACGATCTCCCCGCGGTGCATGTTCGTCAGCGGCACTTCAGCCGTCGGCACGAGATACAGATCCCAGTCGCCCGAGATCTTGAACAAGTCTGCTTCGAACTTCGGCAGGTTGCCTGTTCCAGTCAACGACGCGGTATTGGCCATGAACGGCGGCGCGACCTCCAGGTAGCCGTGCTCCTTGGTGTGGAGGCTTAGCATGAAATTGATCAGCGCGCGCTCCAGACGCGCGGCCGCGCCGGTCATCACGGTGAAGCGCGCGCCGGCGATCTTCGTACCTCGCTCGAAGTCGATGATGCCCAGCGCCGGCCCGAGATCCCAGTGCGCTTGCGGTGTGAAGTCGAACGTACGCGGTGTCCCGTGTCGGCGCACCTCGACGTTGTCGCTGCTGCTCTTCCCGATCGGCACGCTGTCGTGGGGAAGATTCGGAATGGTCAGGAGTATCCGATTCCTCCGCTGCTCGCACGACTCGAGCTCGACGCTCAGCTGTTTGATCTGCTGTCCTCGGGCGCGGTTGGCTTCCTGGATCTTCGTCGCATCCTGGCCTTGCCGCTTCGCGCGCGCGACTTCGTCTCCGGCGGCGTTCTGCTCACGCTTCAAGCCCTCAATCTCCGGCAGGAGCCGGCGCCGCTGCGTTTCGAGCATCGCCAGTTCCTCGAGTTCGCGGGAGAAGTCGGTCCCGCGCGACGGCAGCCGCTCGCGAACGGCCTGTAGGTTGTCTCGAAGAAAAGTGGGATCGAGCATTCGGCGATTGTACCTGCGATACGATGGCACGCATGGCGCGGACGGTTCGAAAAGCGGTCTTCCCGGCGGCCGGTCTTGGAACGAGATTCCTTCCCGCGACGAAGGTGCTCCCCAAGGAGATGTTGGTGCTCGTCGACAAGCCGGTGATCCAATACGGCGTCGAGGAAGCGCTCCAGTCAGGCGTCGAGGACATCGCCATCGTCACCAGCCGCGGCAAGAGCGCGATGGAAGACCATTTCGATGTCGCATTCGAACTGGAGACGGTGCTCGAGCGGCGAGGCAAGACCGAGCTGCTCACGGAGATTCGCAAGATGGCGGGCGTCGGCCGAGTGTCGTACGTGCGCCAGAGTGAACCGCTCGGTCTGGGTCACGCCGTGCTTGTCGCCAGGAGTCTCGTCGGCGACGAACCGTTCGGCGTCATTCTCAGCGACGATGTGATCGATGCGAATCCGCCGGCCTTGAAACAGCTCATCGACGTCTACGCACGCGTTGATGGACCGGTGATCGCGGTCGAGCCAGTGCCGATCGAGGACGTCTCGAGCTACGGTGTGGTCGCCGTCGACGAGACTGAGAATCTCGGATCAGGCGTGTTTCGCATCACCGATCTGGTTGAGAAGCCGCCGCGTCATGAGGCGCCATCGAACCTTGCGATCATCGGCCGGTACGTCCTGACGCCGGACATTTTTCCCGCACTCGAAGCGACCGCGAGCGATCGGACGGGCGAGATTCAGTTGACCAACGGTCTCCGGCGACTGCTCCGCGATCGTCCGCTCTATGCGTGCAAGATCTCCGGCGTCAGACATGACACCGGCAACAAGCTCGGCTTCCTGAAAGCGTTTGTCTACTTTGCGCTGCAACGACCCGATCTGGCAGAGCCGCTGCGTCGATACCTGGAGACGCTGCCTTTGAAAGAAGGCGTGGGGCCGTCAGGTCTCTGACGTGGTCTTGGCGCTGGCGCCGCCATCGGTCTTCGCGGCCGTCTCGGACGATCCCGACTCACTTTTCTTCGTCTCGCCCTTCGACGAACTGGACGACTCGGTGCCAGCCTTCCCTTTCGATGAATAGTCGGTGACGTACCAGCCAGTCCCTTTGAACTGAATCGCTGGGGACGACATCAACCGGCGTACGGGTCCCTTACCGCACAGGGAACACACGTCAAGATCCGACTCGGAGAACTTGCGTATGGCTTCAAATCGCTGACCGCAGGCGTCACATTCGTACTCGTATAACGGCATGACAGTCGCTACTCCAACGACGCGTCGGTCTTCTCATCGAGGAGAAGGCGGCGATGAGCCCAGAACGGCGCATTGCCTTGCGAGAGCACCGCGTCATGGAAGCTGCGCAAGTTGTACTTTCCGGCCTGCTGTTCCTTGTAGTCGCGGCGAAGCTTCAACATCATCAATTTTCCGACCGAGTACAGAAGATAGCTCGGATCGAACGTTCCGCGTTCTGCTTCACGTCGCGCGGTCGCTTCTTCAAGGAACGCCTCATCGCGGAAGAAGCGCATCCCCTGCTCGACCGAGAGATCTTCACAGTGCAGGCGAATGGCGACGACGAAACGGGCCAGCCGGACCAGTGATTCGGCCAGCTGTCCGAGGCGGATGGTCACATCGCCTCGGCGGAAGCCGGCCTCGACCATCATCTGTTCGCAATAGTGCGCCCACCCTTCGACAAACGACACCGGAGCGAAGAGTGTGGACTTTCGAACCTTTGACTCGACGCGACGCAGGTGTCGGAAGTGCAGGAAGTGACCGGGATACACTTCGTGAATCGAAATGTTCCAGAGCGTGGGGATATTGAAATCCCGCATGTGCTCTTTCTGCCGATCCGACGGCCAGGCGCGATCGACTTCGGTGAGGTAGTAGTAGGCGCGACTTGGTTTCGCCTCAAACGGGCCCGGCGTCCACATGCTCGCAAACGCCCACCGGTAAAAATCCGGAGTCGGTGCGACAACGACAGGTTCTGAATCCGGCAGAGACACGATGCTCTGCGTGCGGAGGAACTCCTCGAGCTCCTTCACCTGCTCTTTGGCGACGGCGAGGAGCTGGCTGGGCTCGGGGTGCTGCTCCTTCGCACGACGCCATGCATCGAGCGGATCGCCGCCATTGAGCCGGCCCGCGACGCTGCGGAATTCCTCCTGAACGATGGCCAGCTCGCGAAGCGCGATCGGCAGGAGCCGCTC
>DATCXH010000264.1:0-2771 GCA_036565925.1 Vicinamibacterales bacterium | reverse complement strand
CGAGCGGGCGCGGGTTCAGCAGTATCACAACGTGATTGGCGGTATCGATGCGACCAACGAGGTCAGCATCGCGCTCCATACGCGGTTCGGATTCGAGTTCTGCGGTCGGGTCAGACACGCCGGGTTCAAGTTCGGCCGCTGGCTCGACCAGGATTTCTACCAGCTCATTCTCGAGACACCCTCGCGACCCGTGGACGGCTGATGCGCGCTTCCTTGCGGATTGGCGCTGTGACGTGTGCTCGCGGGGCAACGGCCTCGTCCCGATCTTGACCGTAGGCCATGACTCCGGACAACGCTGGTACTTCGGCCAGCCAACGGCCGTCGTCTTCTCGCTCAATCTCAATCGTGAGAGTCACGAGTTCAATGTACCATCGGGCTGGCTGTCGAACAGTGCGATTGACCCGAGCTGTGCGGGCCGCTCTCACGCCCCGCACAGCGCAGATCATCGCGATTCCGTTGAGCCGGTAAACGAGCTTCGAGAACAACATTGGTTTCAATGACGCGGCAGTTGGGTCTTCGAAGGCGGCCGATTCTGCCGGCGGTAGTCGTGGCCGGTATATCCGCAGCGGGAACGCTAAAGGCCTCGGGGCAACCGCTGCAATGTCCCGACCGCCAGTTGAGTCGTGCGTCACGCGACATGGCCGATTCTCAAGCCAGAACGGAATTCCGTTCACGATTTGGTTGATTGGAACGACGCGACGCGTGAGTGTGGCCAACGGGTCAGAGGGCGTGCCTCCAGAAGCGCGAAAGTATCTCGAGATGACGTCGTCAGAACACAGCTACATCTATGGCGACTTTGAGATGTGTCCCCTGGAGGCAGACGTTCCTGGCCACATGCGAGAAGTGTGCGTCGTCGCCAGCAAGAATTTGGTGGTCGAGAATGTACAAGGATTGCGGCCACCGTTTCGCCTGACGTCGACATGGAGCGCGACACGGCGCGCGAAGTAGATCAGGTGAGCGGCATAACATCAAACTGGAGCCGACGCCGGTAACCCGCCACGCTGTTTACGGGCGCGGCTCATTTGACCGTTAGTAACGCTCAACGCCGATCTGAAGCCCCATCGAACTCGTACAGGCAATGATTCGGCGCCTCACGGCGGCAACTTCCCGTGCAACAGATGCGTGCGCTCGACTCGTTCCGGAACGAGTTGAAATAGTTCTTGACAGGTTTCCGAGAGTGCTCGCCGCGATGTCTCAACCCGCCGAGGAACAGGTCTGTCATCCGACGACGTTGACGAATAGGCCGGGCGAATGACGCCGCGTGACACGTCGCGACCAATCGGCTCCGATTGCGTGCGAGGCGGCATCGTGCGGGGCCGAAAATCATCGTGATAGAAGAGCGCATGACGTCAACGACTCAGTCATTCGCACATCTCTCCGATGATGAACTCCTCGCGACCGTGAAGCGTCTCGCGACGAGTGAATGTCGGGTCACTGCGGCGCTCGTGCGTTCGCTGATGGAGCTCGACGTGCGGCGGCTCTACCTGGGCGAGGGCTACTCCTCGCTGTTTACGTATTGCACGCAAGCGCTGCACCTCGCCGAGGGCGCCGCCTATAACCGCATCGAGGCGGCTCGCGCTGCGTGGCGGTTCCCGGCCATCCTCACGGCGCTTGAAGATGGTGCAGTCACGTTGACGACCATTCGCCTCGTCGCACCGCATTTGACGATGGCGAATCACCAGGACGTACTCGCGCGGGCACGCCACAAGGGGAAGCGCGAGGTCGAGGCACTTGTTGCGTCGCTGCGCCCCCTACCCTCCGTCCCATCGACGATGCGTAAGCTGCCCGAACCGCGACAGGTCCGGCTGGACACGAAACCTGTAGTCCCCATGTCCACGAGTGCGGCACCGAGTCCGCCAGTGGTCACGCCGGCGATCGCGATGGCGCCTCGACCGATGGAAACTCCGCTGGCCCAGAGCGCTACAAACTGCAGTTCACGATTTCGGGCGAGACGCACGCGAAGCTCCGTCGCGTGCAGGCCTCGGTCGGCATGTCATCCCGTCGGGCGATCCGGCGGAGATCTTCGATCGCGCGCTGACACTGCTGCTGCACGATCTGGAGCGTCGTCGATGTGCAGCAGTGCGGTGTCCGCGCCCCGCGCGCGAGGCGGAAGGCGTCGTCTCCAGACATATTCCCGCGGCTGTGAAGCGAGAGGTCTGGCAGCGTGACGAGGGGCGCTGCGCCTACATCGGCCGAGACGGACGTTGCACGGAACGCAGTTTCCTGGAGTACCACCACGTGCAGCCGCACGCGGCCGGCGGTGTGGCGACGACGGCGAATATCGAGCTCCGATGTCGTGCGCACAACGCGTACGAGGCGTCTCTCTTCTTCGGGAGGGATGTGACAGGGCGGTGGAGCATCCAACCACGTGACCGGCCACTATTCGACCGGGCGTCCGCGGCCCTGCTAGTCCTCTGATTTCGAGTCGAGCAGGTGGGGCAACTCCGTGTCCTGACCGGGGGCGAGCAGACCTGATTTCGTATACGTCAGGAGCTTTTCGCGTGTATCGGCGATATCCAGGTTCCGCATCGTCAACTGACCGATGCGATCCTGCGGCGTGAACGCCGACTCGCCCTTTTCCATCGTCAAGCGTTCGGGCTTGTAGGTGAGATGTGGGCTACGCGTATCGAGAATCGAGTAGTCGTTCCCGCGACGTAGTTCGACGACGACCTCGCCGGTGATGGGCCGAGCCACCCAGCGCTGGGCGGAATCGCGCAGCTTCAAGGCCTGCGAATCGAACCAGCGACCCTGGTAGAGCAGTCGTCCGAGGC
>DATCXH010000277.1:0-5055 GCA_036565925.1 Vicinamibacterales bacterium | reverse complement strand
CTGCCGTCAATCCACGACGTCACCACCGATCTGGATAACCCACCCGCCTTCCAGGCAATCCTCTCGAAACGTGCCGATGCGCCCAATCAGCTCGATCGAACACCGCAGTTAGCAGTCCTGCAGAAGGAAGGCTATCCTGACCTCGCGCCCGTGACGCTTCCGACGGCGCCCGCCGCCACATTCGATCGCGCGCTGCGCGTCGCGCAATCTCACGGTTGGGAGATCGTCACGGCCGACAAATCGAGCGGTCGCATTGAAGCCACCGACACCACCCGCTGGTTCGGGTTCACCGACGATGTCGTTGTACGGCTGACGCCGTGGGGCACGGGCACGCGCGTGGACGTCCGTTCTGCCTCGCGCGCGGGCGCCAGCGACCTCGGTCGTAATGCCGGCCGGATTCGCGAATTTCTGGACGACTTGAGCGAATGACGTTTAGACTTCGCCAGTCGCGGAGGATGTCATGAAGCGAGCGCTCGTTGTGTTCACTGTGCTTGTGTTCGTCGCGCCGGTTCTGGCGCAGCGGCCGTCAGACCCGGCCTTGTTGGTGCCCGAGAGCGCGCCCGAACTCGATTACGTCGTGGCACCCACTCCGATCACCGTCCCTGACGGTGTGACGATGGGCGCATCGGCGAGCGTGGCGTTTGACGCCAACGGACATCTGTACGTCCTGACTCGTGGGGACAAAGCGTTCTTCGAGTTCGATCGCGACGGGAAATTCATTCGCGCGTTCGGCGACAAGTTGTTTACCCGCGCTCACGGCTTGCGCATCGATCGCGACGGCAACCTCTGGGCCACCGACGTCGGGGCGCATGTCGTGGTCAAAATGAACCGCGACGGGCAGACGCTCTTGACGATCGGGACGCGCGGCGAGGCGGGCGACTGGAACGAAGCCAGCGGCTCACGCAAGCTCAATCAGCCAAACGACATCGCGATCGCCGCCAGCGGCGACGTCTTTGTCGTGCAGGGGCACACTCCTGGACCCAACGGTGACGCGCGCGTCCTGAAGTTCAGCAAGGATGGCACGTTCATCAAATCGTGGGGCGGCAAGGGATCAGGCCCCGGTCAATTCCAGGTCGCGCACGGCATCGCCATCGATGCGAAAGGTCTCGTGTGGACTGCCGATCGAGAGAATCAGCGCATCCAGATCTTCCAGCAGGATGGGACGTTCGTCAGGGAAATCAAATACAAGGGCCTGCCGTGCAGCCTCGACATCGGACGTCAGTACATCTACATGGTCAACGGCTTCGCAGGTCAACTCGTCAAGCTTGATCTGGACGGCAAGGTTCTCGCCGCGCTCGGCAAACCGGGAAAGGGTCCCGGCGAGTTTGGCGAAGCGCACATGATCGCCGTGAACGACCGTGACGAGATCTACGTCGCCGATTCAGTCAACGCGGCTCTGCTGAAGTTCGTGAAGAAGAAGTAGGCGGCGTCCACGGCTTGATGCGTCCCTCCCACAGACTCTTGTTGTTCTCTTCGCACGAGTACTCGAGGAGTGGGCCATCCAGCAGCGTGAACGTCCGCTCGTTGGTCCACGGCCTG
The DNA here is from genome assembly GCA_036565925.1 of Vicinamibacterales bacterium. GTDB lineage: Bacteria > Acidobacteriota > Vicinamibacteria > Vicinamibacterales > UBA2999 > Gp6-AA40. The sequence continues at coordinate 3,516 of DATCXH010000277.1, read as the reverse complement.
GTGTAGGTCTTCGCGTCTTCAACGGTCACGCTGTACGCCATGCGCCTGGCGTCGATGCGACGGAAGGTCTGCGTCAGGTGCAGTGCGTCGCTGTGGGGATGGCCGACGGTGTCGAGCCGGGTGAACCCATTGAATCCGCGCGTCTCGACGACCAGCGTGTCTCCATCCCACCGTCCAATCGAAGCTCCGAACCAGGTCGGCTCGATCTCCTTCGGCCACTCTGCCCCAATTCTTACGACGTGATGCCAGGTATTGATCTCAAATAGAAAGGCGACGTAGCGCTCATCCTGCATGATCTGAAACGGATAAGGCGCGTTGATGGATCGCTGCAGTCCGAATGGGAGACAGCTTCCGGTGTAGTCGCCGGTTGCGGCGTCATACGTGGACCAGTCCTTCAGACCCCACTCGGTGAACGGCAACTCGGCGTGGTTTCCTTCCGCATAGAGCGCCTGCCGCTTCTGCGCGGTGTCGTCGGCCGAAAAGGGCGGAACCGCAAAGCCGCGCTGATCGCGCCGGTTCACCGTCATGTCTGGCACGTATGGCGGCATCCAGACGCCGCGGAGATCGGGCTTTCCATCGGGGAGCCGAGCGACGCTCGGTGTTGTCGTGGTCGTGGCGGGGACTTGAGTCGATGGCCGTGACACCGACAGGGCCAGCATCACGATGATGCCGCCCGTCAGCATGAGACTGCTCGCAGGGCGTTTCATACGCCCAATCATAGTGTTAACGGTTTCAGGTCCGCACCCAGTCCGCGATCACCTCGAGCACATCCTGAAACGCGTCGTCCTTCTTCTTGCCACGAACGGTCAGCGAGTGATCTCCGCCGGCTACGACATGCAGTGTGACCTTCGTCTTCATCGTTGCGATCACCGGGCCGAGCTCGTCAGGAGTGCCGAAGGTATCGCGCTCGCCCTGGACGATCAACACGGGCACGTGGATCGACGGCAGATGCTCGGTGCGCGGCTTGTCAGGGCGTCCCGGCGGATGCAGCGGGTAGCCAAGCGCGACAATCCCCCGAACGCCTTCGAGACCTTGCGCACCAAGGTGCGTCGCCATGCGCCCGCCCATCGACTTGCCGCCGATGAAGACGTCACTCGTCGTGCTCCACTTGCGAGCGGCGTCGATGACTTCGCGAAACGATTCCTCGAGCACGGGCGCCTTGTCCGGCACGTGCCGCCGCGCGCGCATGTACGGGAAATCGAACGTGACGACGGAGATGCCGCGCGCTGCGAGGCCCTTTGCGGTCGCAGTCATGAAGGAATGTTTCTGACCGGCACCAGCACCGTGCGCAAGCACGAGGATCGCGTCCGCATCGCCCTCGGCGGTATATGCGACCGCGCCCAGGTCGTCGAGTGAAGCCACGCTACTTCGTATACGGCTGATGGAGGTGAACCGGTGCCTTCGCCTTCGAACGAATGCGAAGGTTGATCATCTCAACGAAGATCGAGAAGCCCATCGCGAAATAAATGTATCCCTTCGGGATATGTTGATCGAGTCCCTCGCCAATCAACGAGACGCCGATCAGCAGCAGAAAGCTCAACGCAAGCATCTTGACCGTCGGGTGACGATCGACGAAGTCGCTGATCGCCCCGGCGGACACGAGCATGACGCCGACGGCAACGATCACCGCCAGCACCATCACGGCGAGATCGTTAGCCATGCCAACCGCCGTGATCACCGAGTCGAGCGAGAACACGATGTCGAGCAGCAGGATCTGAATAATGATCCCGACGAATGACGCGGCAACCTTGGCCGTCCCGTGGCCTTCCTCACCTTCCAGCTTCTCGTGAATCTCGTGTGTGCTCTTGGCGATGAGGAACAGACCGCCGACCAGCAGAATCATGTCGCGGCCGGAGATTTCGTTGCCGAAGGCGACAAACCACGGCGTCGTGAGCCGCATCACCCAGGTGATCGACCACAGCAGCGCGATGCGGATGAACATCGCCAGCGACAGACCGATCTTGCGGGCGCGGGCACGATCCTCGACGGGCAGTTTGCCGGCGAGGATCGAAATGAACACGATGTTGTCGATGCCAAGAACGATCTCGAGGATGGTCAGCGTGAGAAGCGCAATCCACCCCTCGGCACTCGTCGTCCATCCGAACGCGCCCTGCAGCCAGCCGGACATGTGCGAGAGTTACGAACGAGCGAGCGCTCGGGTTTCCGGCACTTCGGTGAGCGCACCCCAGGTCTCGGGGTCCTGCCAGACGAGCGTCGACAGATACAGCGCGACGTCTTCGGCCGGAAACGACGTGGTGAGGCTCCGAGCCGCGTCGGCCAGCTTGTCGGCAGGCGGTGCGTCCAATTCTTCACTGGCGATCAGGCCGTCTTCGTGGGCGATGCCGAGTGCGTCGAGGAAGCTGGCCATCATCGGGCGCTGATGCGCGAGGTGGAAGGCCACCAGCAGACGCGCCGCGATCATTTCCGACACGTTGCCGAGCGCCACCAGATGCCGTGCCTTCTTCTCGATCGGCAGCGCCTGCGCGCTCTTGACCCGGAACTTGATGCGCATGGCGATGGCGGCGATGGCCTCCGCCTGTTCGACCGCCGCGTTCTCGTCGCGCCAGAACGCTTCCGCCGCCTGCTGCTTGCGTTCAGGCGTCAGTGATTTCCACAGAACAGACGGACGCGGAATCTCGGGTACATCAGCCATGCGTGAACCCTAAGTTAACATAGCGCGCATGCCGAAGCTGACCGTTGAAGGGTTTTCTACTGTTGATGTCGAGACCGGCAAACGACTGGTCCTCGCCATCGAGCAAGATGCCGGGGTTGATGTGCTGCATGCCTGCGGCGGCAACGCGCGCTGCACGACGTGCCGCGTCGAGTTCATCAGCGGCGAACCGCCGCGCATGACCATAGCCGAGAAGACGAGGCTGGAAGCGAAAGGACTGACAGGGGTGCGTTTGTCGTGTCAGGTCGTGTGCGACCACGACATGACCGTTCGCGCGATCAGCAGACTTGAAGGAAGCGGCCGACCAGATCCGGGCGCAACACCGGAGCCGACGATACAGCCTCCCCCTGAATGGGTGTAGCTGGTAGGTGGTAGCCAGTAGCTGGTAGGAGGTTGAAAATTCCTGCTACCAGCTACCGACTACGAGCTACCGGCTATCGCTACTCGATCGAGATCTTCCGCAGCAGATTGAAGTCCGACAGCATCTTGCCGGCGCCGAGCACGACGGCCGACAGCGGGTCCTCGGCGACCTGCACAGGCAATCCGGTTTCGTGACGCAGACGCTCGTCGAGTTTCTGCAGCAACGCGCCACCACCGCTCAACACGATGCCGCGATCGCAGACGTCGGCGGAGAGCTCTGGTGGAATGCGCTCGAGTGCGTCGCGGACCGCCTGCACCATCTGCCTCACCGGTTCGGCGAGTGCTTCACGCACCTGGTGATCGTTGATCGTGATCGTCGTCGGCTTGCCTTCGAGCACGTGACGACCTTTGACTTCCATCTCCTTGCGCTGCGATAACTCGGCGGCTGACCCGAGTTCGATTTTGATTCGCTCGGCCGTCCGCTC
>DATCXH010000031.1:0-2326 GCA_036565925.1 Vicinamibacterales bacterium | reverse complement strand
GCGCGGGAGGTGTGGGGGTAGTTTTCTCGAATCGATTGAATTGGCGACAACAGGGGGATCACATGAACACTCAGCAGAAGACGAGAGTGTGGCGCTATGCGTCCGCCGCGTTGTGGGGCGCGGGGCTCGTGACTACAGCTCATGCACAACAGCAAGCCACACAGGGCCTCGAAGAGATCATCGTCACGGCGCGCAAAGTGCAGGAGAACCTGCAGGAGACGCCGATCGCGATCACCGCGCTTTCGGGTAACGCACTCGAAGATCGACAGATCTTCGCGACGGACATGCTCGACCAGGTCGTGCCGAACCTGCAGTTCGCGAACAACGCGCCGCTGGCTGGCAACAATTCGTCGTCGCAGGTGTTCATCCGCGGCATCGGTCAGACGGATCCAACCTCGACGGTTGATCCGGGAGTCGGCCTGTACATCGACGATGTCTACATGGGCAGCGCGATCGGCGGCACGATGGAGTTTCGCGACATCGCCAATGTGCAGGTGCTGCGCGGGCCGCAGGGCACGCTGTTCGGCCGCAATACGATCGGCGGCGCGATCCTGCTGACGACGCAGGATCCGGGCGACGAGTTCGGCGGCAAGGTTCGCGTCGGCACCGGCACCGACAACCTGATCGACGGCTTCGTTGCGCTCGATGCGCCGTTCTCGAACACCCTGAAGGCGCGCTTCTCGTTCGGCATGCGTCAGCGGGATGGGTATGTGGAGCGGACGGATGGCACAGATCTCGGCGACACCGACACCTTCACCGGCACGATGAAGTGGGTGTTCACGCCGGCGGACTCGGTGCGCGTGACGTTAGCGGGCGACTACACGAAGTCGGATGAGAACGGCAGCCCGCTCGTGTTCGCGGCGATGACCGAAACGGCGACGTTTCCGCGCGTTGCGAGCTTGACTGCAGGATGCCCGGGTCTCTCCGACGGCGCCGTGCCGCCGCCCGGATTGCCGGATCAGCCGGCGGTGCCGATGATCCAGGACGACCGCTGCGCGAACGATCTGCAGGCGCGCGGTCCCTACGCCAACAACGGCACGTTCCCGCTTGAGAGCACGCTCGAGAATTTTGGCGCGTCGCTGAACATGACGTTCAACCTCCGCGAGCAACTGCAGCTGAAATCGATCACTGCATATCGCGACATTCAGTGGACCGGCGCACGCGACGCCGACAACACGCCGCTGCCGATTCTGCATACGCTCTATGACGTTCAGGGCGATCAGCTCAGCCAGGAGCTGCAGCTCACGTATCAGACGGAGCCGTTGACGGGCGTGTTCGGCGTGTACTACTTCGAGCAGACGTCCGATGACATCGCCACCGTCGAGCTGAATCCGCCGCCGCCAGGCGTGCAGCGCGACAGCGACAACAACAAAGTGGACAACGACAGCTGGGCGGTGTTCACGCAGTGGACGTACAACTTCAACGGCAAGCTGGCCCTGACCGCGGGCGGCCGTTACACGGAAGACAACAAGGGCTCGTACCCTGACCAGTTCGATCTCTCGACACCCACCAACAAGCAGGTACCGGTCCGCTGGTATCGCGACACATTCACTTCGTTCACTCCATCGGCCTCGCTCGCGTATCGCTGGACCGAAGACGCGATGACGTACGTCAGCTATTCGGAAGGTTTCAAGGGCGGCGGCTGGAACAGCCACTTCAACGATCCGCCGCTGAGCCCTGCCGAGCAGGCGGCGCTGCAGGAGTTCAAACCGGAAGAGGCGGAGACGATCGAGGTTGGCGCGAAGTTCGATCTCGCGAACACGGTGCGCCTGAACCTCGCGGTCTTCACGTCCGACTACAAGGACATGCAGGTGACGTATCGCGGACCGTTCCGTGCTCCGCCGGCGATGAGCGGCGTCGCGCCGTTCATTACCAACGCGGGCAAGGCGAGCATCGATGGCGCGGAGGCGGAACTGACCTGGCAGCCCGGATCCGGCTGGCTCATCGATGCCAGCGTGGGCTATCTCGATGCCACGATCGACGAGCTCGAGAGTCTGCCGCTCGCGATCATTCCGCCCGGCCTGGTGGAGGGCAACACGCTGCCGTTTGCGCCCGAGTTTCAGGGGCACGTCGGCATCGAGTACGCCGCACACGTGGGGAGTGTGGTGATCACGCCGCGCGTCGACGCTTCGTATCAGGACACGACGTTCTTCGACGCGATCAATACGCGCGAGATCGCGCAGTTGGATAGCGTCACGACAGTGAACGCGCAGCTGCAGATCGGCAGCGACGGCGGGCCGTGGCGCGTCATCATGGGCGTGAACAACGCGACCGATGAGCTGTATCCGATCGCGGGCAACTCGTCGCTGACGACGGGCAGCGGCTA
>DATCXH010000786.1:0-3584 GCA_036565925.1 Vicinamibacterales bacterium | reverse complement strand
TGTGCCGCAGCCGCAATCGACGAGCCGAAGGCCGGGTCTTCCTTTGACAAGGTCGGCAAGCACTGGAGTGACGAATTTGCGGAACCCTCGAAACCAAAAGTGGGTCGCTTCAGCGCGACCCGTCAGCTCGAGGAGATCGTCCATCGACCAGGAGGGCTAGCGGCTGGCGGTCAGGCGTCCATTCGGATCCAGCCGGCCTGCTCCGTACAGACGACGGTAGTCCTCCGCGGTCCCGAGAATGCGCTTCACGTAATTTTGCGTTTCAGGGAAAGGAATGTTGTCGATGAACTCGTCGGTGGGAAGGCCCGGCGCCTCGGTGAGCCACTTCTCGACGCGACGTTCGCCGGCGTTGTACCCGGCGAGTGCGTAATGGACACCGCCGAATCGATCGACCAGATCCTTGAAGTACTGCGTGCCCAGTCGGACGTTCGTCTCCGGCTGTAACAGCGACGCGGTCGAGAACGATCTCATACCGAGTTTCCGCGCGTAGAGGCGTCCCGTGCTCGGCATCAGCTGCATCAGGCCACGGGCATTTGCCGACGATCGAATCTCTGCGGTGAACGTCGACTCCTGCGCCATCAACGCCGTCACGAGAAACGGATCCAGGCCGTGCATCTTCGAGTACTTCTGAATCAACGGCCAGTAGTCGAGCGGGAAAATGATTTGCAGAACGTCGGGCGGAAGATCCTCCCCTCCCGCCGCGAGGAACTGCGGATAGGCGCGTCGCATCAGCGTGATCGCCCCACGGACCGCGTTGAAGCGTTCCTGCGCCCGAAGTCCAAGGCCCTGTCGATTGCGAATCCACGCGGTCGTTGCCTGTAGCTGCGCCGAGTCGCCCCAGACACGCTGCGCGTATTGGACCTCGCGCAGCGCTTCGTCGTAGAGCTGCAGCGCGGTCAGCTCGCGCATCAACGCCTCGGTGGGCGGAACCTTCGCGGTCGCGAGAGTGGTCGCGAGCGGTGCCGATGTGCTCGCGAGTACAGGTTGTCGTCGCGTGGTGAGCAGCGTCGCCGCCAGGCGTCCGTAGTAGGAGTTGCGGTAATCGGCGACGACAAGACGATAACGCTCGTTCGCGGTCGCCGCGTCGTTCAGCTGATCGCGCGAACGGCCGGCCCAGTAGAGCCACGATGGCCGATAGTCGGCGCGTGGAAAGGCCGCCGCCGCACGCTCGAAGAATGTGATCGCTTCGGCGAAGCGCTGACTGCGATACGCCGCCCACCCCGCCTTCCACGTTGCGCGCTCGGCATAGCGATGCTTCGGGAATTTCTGCGCCAGCTCGCGGAACACCAGATCGGCCTCGTCATCTTCGTCGATCACAAGATAGTGCGAGGCGAGCGAATTCAGCGCCTCCGCCGCCCATTCACTGGTTGGAAAATCCTTCACCAGTTCGCGCGCTTCGTTCGCGAAGGTCTTTCCGTCGCCCAGTTCACCGATGGCGCTGAGGTAAAAGTACCGCGCTTCGGCCTCGAACGCGTCGTGTTTCAGCAGTGGCTTGAGACCATCGCGAGCCGCGCGATGACGATCGAGGTAGTAGTCGCATTCAGCCATTCGCAGCGTGACGAGATCCTGGGTGTCACCCTCAACCGATTTAGCGATGGCCTCGAAGCCGGCACGCGCCTGCGCCCAGCGACGCGCTTCGAACAGGCGCTGCGCTCGACGCTGTGCACGCGTCACGAGATCGGCGGAGATGGCCGACGAGGACTGCAGACGCTCGATGCCGCTTTGCGCATCGATGGCCTGCGCGGTCAACGGACTGTCGTAATAAATGCGGCGGTACAGTTCGAGCGCGTGGTCGCGATGCGCGAGCGTCTCCTCAACCTGCGCCAGCGCGAGCAATGCCTCCTCGGGCGCGGCGAGCTCTTCGCCGATCAATCCGCGCAGGATGGTTTCAGCACGCGCCGGATCCTGTCGCGCGACCGCAACCTCTGCGAGACGGAGCGGGATCGCTTCGCGCAGATAGCCGTCAGGTCGCGACGTCATCATCGACGTGAAGATCGTGTCCGCTTCGGCGAATCGCGAGAGACCCGCGAGCGCAACGCCGGTGTAATACCGCGAGTAACCGGCAAGCGGTGTCGTACTGAGATCGAGTCCGTTGAGGAGCGAAAATCCGGCGGCGAAATCTTGCGAGGTTACTGCCTGAACGCCCTTCGCGAACCGGGCAAGGGCGGTCGTCCTGGCGCGCCCCTCGCCTGCTGCGACTCCGGGTCCGTCCTGCACGAACCAGTACTGCGACACATCGGATGGCAGCGGCGCATGACGAGTGGCGGTGAGCTGCACGTCCGCTGCTTCGCGGGCGCGAGTGTCGTCGATCGGCTGCTGCGCGCCCAGACCGTGAAACGCAGCGACTGCACACGCCAGGATGAAGATGACCCTTTTCACTGAGTGCTCCCCGAGGACTGACGGCCGACCGAGGATGTGAGTCCGCTCGTCTTGCCCGTCATCAAACCCGCGGCCTGCCGTACCGTGATCGCCTCGAGCACTCGACCGCCATGGCGGGCAAGCACATCGAGAAATGCAGGCCAATAGGGCTCTTCTGATTTATCGGCAAGCGGCCCATCGGCATACAGCACAGCCACGACAGAGCCAGCCACTGAGACGGGCCATGCCGCCGACGCGCGTGGCTCATCTGTGCGAGCGAATTCCGGCACGGAATTCTCCGCATGTCGCGACACGCCCAGCGCGGATCGCACGGCCTCAGCCATGGGACCGGACGTACTCACGTCGATGTCGAGCCTCGATGAGTCGGAGGGGAAACCAAAACCGACGGTTCGCCAAGCGCGAAGCCTGTCTCCTTTGACGAGAAAGACCGCGGCGCGGCCGGCTTCACACCCAGCCCGGGTTGCAAGCATGTCGAGCACGTCGCCAAACGTCACCGCCTCGTCCAATGCGCGCACCACGTCAGGCAAGCGCCTCGCCTGCGCAGCTCGCTCATCATTGTTACGGAGCTCGGTGGATAAACGGTTTACCTCGAGACGCGTGAGGTCGCACTCTCGACGCGACGTCTCGATATCCCGCAACGTCGCTTCGACATCGTCACGCGTCATGTCGAGCTGCTTGCGAGCCTCGTCCAGCTCAACGGTCAACGATTCGATCTGCTCTCGAGCCGTCGCGGTTTCCGAACGCGCCTCGTCCAGTTGACGCTTGAGGGATTCGATCTCGTCAGTGAACTGGATTCGTTGTTGATCTTCGGATCGAGCTGATGCTTCGCGAACCTCGGTCAGTTCTCGTTCCGCTTCGAGACGCGCCTCAGCAGTGGCGTGTGCGGCAGCGTCGATAGCAACCTGAGCAGTGCTCTCGTTCGCCGATCTGATCAGCTCGTCGCGACACGATCCAATCTCCGACTCGAGCTGACCTCGCACTGAATCGAGGAGCCGGTTGAGCGTCTCATTGATCCGATCGTCGAGCGCAGCCACGTGTCGGCGACATTATACGGGTTTCTCCCGTAAACTCCTCGAAAAGAGAGGCTTGAGGCGCTTGGTCGTCTACCGGAAGATTTGATTGAGCCGGGCTTCGCTGGTCAGACGCACCTGACTGACGCGCCATTGATTGGCGCGGAACTCCCAGACTTGAGAGATGGGCGACAC
>DATCXH010000819.1:0-3941 GCA_036565925.1 Vicinamibacterales bacterium | reverse complement strand
GGACGTCGCCGACAGGGTGACCACTCAAGAGCAGATGATGGCCGACTTTACGAAAGAATCCGGGATCAAGGTCAAGCTGGTGGCTGTGGCGGAGGACCAGTTGACCACGGCACTGACCTCCGCGGCAGCATCCGGAGACATGCCCGACGCGATCGCCGCAGTTCCGCTCAACTCTGTGCAACAGTTCGCGACCGATGACCTGCTCGACACCGACGCCGCGGCAGCTGTCATCAAAGCGCTCGGCGAGGACACCTTCTCAAAGCGCGCTCTTGAGCTAACCAGCGACGGAAATACCCGGCTCTCGGTGCCGAGCGACGGCTGGGCGCAACTGCTCTTCTATCGCAGCGACCTGTTCAAGGCGGCCGGCCTGGCAGCGCCGACGACGTTCGACGCGATCGAAAAGGCGGCAGCCACCCTCGACTCCGACGACGTCGCCGGAATCACGGTCGCGACGGCACCCGGTGATGGATTCACCCAACAGACGTTCGAGCATTTCGCGCTCGCAAACGGCTGCGAACTGGTCGACAACGACGGAAAGGTTGCGCTCGACAGCCCGGAATGCGTCAAGGTCCTCGACTTCTTCACCTCCCTCGTTCAGAAGTACTCGGTCGCCGGCAACCAGGACGTCGACACGACTCGGGCGACGTACTTCTCGGGCGGGGCGGCGATGGTCGTCTGGTCCTCGTTCCTGCTCGACGAGCTGGCTGGGCTGCGGAACGACGCCCTGCCGACCTGCAAGGAGTGTGAGGCAGATCCTGCCTTCCTCGCTCACAACACGGGCATCGTGAGTGCGATCGAGGGACCGAACGGCAGTGAACCGGCGTCGTACGGCGAAATCGTGTCCTGGACCATCATGGACGGAGCAGCCGACAGCACGCAGGACCTCGTCAAGTGGATGATGGACGACGCATACACCGACTGGCTCGCCATCTCGCCGGAGGGCAAAGTCCCCACCCGGCTGGGCACCGCTGACGAGCCGAATAAGTTTGCAGACGCCTGGCAGAGCCTTCAGGCCGGCGTCGACAAGAAGGCCCTTTTGTCGTCGATCTATTCCCCAGAGGCGCTCAAGGCCGTGGCCGAGGCACCGAACGGCTTCGACCGCTGGGGGCTTCCCCAGGGGCAGGGCCCGCTCTCCGGTGCGGTGAGTGGACAGCTCGTGATGCCGAAGATCATCTCCGACATGCTCAACTCGCACCTGAGCGCGCAGGACGCGGCTAAGCGTGCCGCCAAGGAAGCCACCGAGATACAAGACGACCTCGACTTCTGAACGAGCGGATGCCCGGGAAAGTCTTCCCGGGCATCCTGGGGAGGCCATCGTGACGATCACTGGTAAGCGGCGAACGCTGGCCCAGCTAGACGCGCGCACCGGCGCGTCGCTGGTCGCGCCGACGCTGATCATCGTCGCGGTCGTCGTCGTGGTGCCGCTGGTCTGGTCGGTGGTCATCGCCTTCCAGCGACTCAAGCTCATCAACGTGGGCCGGCAGGGACTCTTCGAGAACCTCAGCGTCGACAATTTTGTGCGCGTTCTCACGTCCGATTCGCTGTGGAACAGTCTTGGGACAACCGTCGCCTACACCACGGGCTCCGTCATCCTCTCGATTTCGCTCGGCTTGGTCGCAGCGATGATCGTGAGGAAGCCGTTCCGCGGACGGACGCTTGTGCGGGCATCCTTCCTGCTGCCGTACGTGGCGCCGGTCGTCGCCGTAACGTTCGTGTGGCGGACAATGCTCAATCCGGAGTTCGGCATCGTCAACGAGTTCGGTCAGAATGTGCTCGGCTGGAGGGACGCGATCCCGTTCCTTTCTCAGACGCAGGCGGTGTGGGATGTCCTCGGCGCCGAGGTGTCTGTTCCCACCGCCCTGCTCACCGCCATCGCTTTCGAGGGTTGGCGGTACTTTCCGTTCGCATTCCTCTTTCTGATGGCCCGGCTCGAGGCAATGTCAAGCGAACCCGAGGAAGCGGCACTCGTCGACGGAGCAACCCCGCTGCAGAGCTTCCGCTACGTGGTCCTCCCTCAGCTGATGCCAGTGATCGTCCTGCTCACGGTGTTGCGCACGATTTGGACGTTCAACGAATTCGACGACATCTTCCTGCTCACGGGCGGCGCGGCCGGCACCGGGGTCGCCAGCGTACGCATTTTCGAGCTGCTGACCGTGCAACGCAATGTCGGGGCGGCGTCGGCGCAATCGGTGGTGCTGGCGATTTTCCTTGTTGCCTTCCTGACGGTCTACGCGATCATCAGTCGCAAGCGGGGTGCACGGCTATGACCGTCCAGAGGAGGGGCCGGGTCACTCGTCGCTGGACGCGATACCGAGTAGAGCAGCGCACGCTGGTGATCCTGCGCTGGGCGGCGATCGCCGGCTTCCTCGTCGCAGTGCTGCTGCCCTTCTACTACATGCTTCTGTTGTCGGTGAAGCCGATTGAAAGCCTGCTGCGCGACCCTGGCTCCCTCGGCGTCGCGATCGGCAAGTTCACGCTCGACACCTACGTCGAGGTGCTCACCCCGCAGGCCGATGGCGGCCAGGGGTTCATCAACTTCCTGGGCAACAGCGCCTTCGTGGCGATCGGTTCCGTCATCATCTCCCTTCTGGTGGCGATTCCCGGCGCCTACGCGATCGCGCGGCTGCCGTTTTTCGGCAGCAGGCAGGTGAACGCGCTCTTCATCGCCTCCTACCTGTTCCCGTCCATCGTGATCGCCATTCCGCTGTTCGTGCTCTTCAGCAAGCTGGGACTGCGCGGTTCGCTGCTTGGGCTCATCCTGGTCTACACCGCGCAGACAATCCCCGTCGCGATCTATATGCTGCGCAACTATTTCGACACCGTGCCGGTCTCGATCGAGGAAGCGGCGCTCGTCGACGGGCTCGGGCGAATCGGGGTGCTGCGGCAGATCAGCCTGCGGCTCGCGCTGCCATCCATCATGGCGACCGGCCTCTTCGTCTTCATGATCGCGTGGAACGAGTTCCTCTTCGCGCTGCTCTTCCTCATCGACAAACGAGATCAGTGGACCGTGTCGCTCGGGTTGTCCCGACTATCTGGAAGCATTGAGGTACCGACGACGGTGCTCATGGCGGGGTCAGTGGTCCTGACGCTGCCGATCATCATCGCCTTTTTTGCAACTGAGCGCTTGCTGACCGGCGGGCTGACCGCCGGGGCGGAGAAGGGATAGCAGTGGCAGCATCCGGCAGTGCTGGAGTTGGCGAGATTCTCGATCTCGTGCGAACCGGCCAGGTGCGCACCAGGCGCGAGCTTCAGGAGATGACAGGGCTCTCACGATCCACACTCAGTTTGAGGATGTCGCAGCTGATTTCCGCCGGTTACTTGCGCGAGGTCGGCCAGATTGCCGGATCAACCGGCCGGCCGGCGAAGATCCTGTCGTTCGACGAGAGCAAGCAGCTCATCGTGGCGGTTGATTTGGGCGCCACCCACGCGCACCTCGCGCTCAGCGACGCAGGCGGACGCATCCTGATGGAGTCCTCGGGTGGGTTGAAGTTCGATACCGATCCGGATGATGTGTTGAAGGCGCTCGCCAAACGCGTCACAGACCTCGTCGCGCGTTCTGGGCGCCGGTTCGCCGAAGTCGTTGGCATCGGTGTCGGTATCCCCGGACCCGTCCGGTTCACGACACAACGGCCGAATATGCCACCGTTGATGCCCGGCTGGCACGACGTCCCCATTGCCGAAAAACTCAGCACTTCGCTCGGCGTACCCGTCTTCATCGATAATGACGCAAATCTGATGGGTCTGGGCGAGGCGCGTGTCCGTTACCCCGAGGCACCGAGTGTGCTCTTCGTCAAGGTCGGGACCGGTATCGGCGCTGGGGTCATCCTGCACGGGCAGCCGGAGCGAGGGATCGCCGGCGGCGCGGGCGACATCGGCCACATCAGAATCGTCGGTGAGCGCGAGGGCCGACTGTGCACGTGCGGCGCAACCGGCTGCCTGGC
>DATCXH010000199.1:0-7718 GCA_036565925.1 Vicinamibacterales bacterium | reverse complement strand
CTGCCGTCCGAGCTCGTCGCGGGACCGCTGGTCTATGACCTTACGTACGGATCGGGCCCATCGCGTTTGCTGCGCGATGCGAAAGCCGTGGGCGCTCTCACGATCGACGGTCTGCCGATGCTCATCGCGCAAGCCGAGCGGCAGTTCGAGTGGTGGACTGGACGGAAACCCGAGCCGGGAGTGATGGCGAGCGCTGTTCGTCGGAAATTGGGTGCGCAAACCGTAGAGCGGACGCTGTAGCGTCCGCGGACATGTGACACACGAATGAAGATCACGTCGTTCGAAGAATTCAAGGAGCTCGCCCAGCGTGGCACGTTCGTGCCCGTGTACAAAGAGCTCATCGCCGACATGCTGACGCCCGTGTCCGCGTTCCTGAAGATCGCGGAGCACGCTGACCACGCGTTTCTGCTCGAGTCGGTTGAGGGAGGCGAGCACGTTGGCCGGTATTCGTTCCTCGGAAAGGATCCGTTCCTGATCCTGCGCTCGAAGAACGGCAAGACGGTCATCGATCGAGCCGGACAAACGACCGAGTCCGATCAGCCGTTCATCGCCGCGGTGCGGGAGACGATGGCGGGATTCCACTCGCCGTTCGTGCCTGGGCTGCCGCGGTTCACCGGCGGAGCGGTCGGCTACCTCGGCTACGACGCCGCGGCGTGGTTTGAGCCGGTCGATCTGCAGTCGACGACCGCCGTCGATGACGAGGCCGGTTTCATGTTCTTCGACACGGTGCTCGCATTCGACCACGTGCGACACCGGATCCTCATCATTGCCAACGCACGCATTACCGGCGACGAAGATCTCGAGTCGCTCTACCAGTTCGCCTGCGCGAAGATCGACTTCGTCGAGCGGGACCTGGATCGGGCGCTGTCGAAGGCACCGCCGAGCAACGGTGCCGCGTTTGAGGTGACGTCCAACGTCACTCAGGCTGAATTCGAGCAGATGGTCCGCACCGCGAAGGAATACATTGCCGCCGGCGACATCTACCAGGTGGTGCTCTCGCAGCGTTTCGAATCCCCGCTCACGGCGGATCCGTTCACCGTCTATCGCGCACTCAGGCACGTCAATCCGTCCCCCTACATGTATTTCCTGCGCGTTGGCGGCCGGTCGATCGTCGGCTCGTCACCCGAGATGCTGGTGCGTGTCGAGGGGCGGCGTGTCGAGACCCACCCGATTGCCGGCACGCGGCCGCGCGGGCGGAATGAGGACGAGGACGTGCGGCTGGCCGAAGAGCTGAAACGCAACGAGAAAGAACGCGCCGAGCACGTGATGCTCGTGGATCTCGGACGCAACGACGTCGGCCGCGTCTCGGAGTACGGGTCGGTGCGAGTCCCGACCTACATGGCGCTCGAGCGCTACTCACACGTGATGCACCTCGTGTCGATCGTCGAAGGCAAGCTGGAGTCGTCGCACGATCGGCTTGATGCACTCGTCGCGTGTTTCCCCGCTGGCACTGTGTCCGGCGCACCAAAAGTGCGGGCGATGGAGATCATCGCGGAACTCGAAAACCGTCGACGCGGCGTGTATGCCGGGGCGGTCGGGTATCTGGACTTCGCCGGCAATCTCGACTTCTGCATCACGATCCGCACGGTCCTGATTGAAAACGGGCACGCCTACATCCAGGCCGGCGCGGGCATCGTCGCCGACTCGAACCCGGCGGCGGAATACGAAGAGACGCGTGATAAGGCGAAGGCAGTCATTCGCGCGCTGGAGCTGGCGCAGGCAGGCCTGTAGAGGCGGGTCTTTAGACCCGCCTGGGATGAGACATGGTTCTGGTTATCGACAACTACGATTCGTTTACCTACAACCTCGTCCAGTATCTCGGCGAGCTTGGCGCCAGCGTCCGCGTGCGGCGCAACGATCAAGTCACGCTCGGCGAGATCGAGGTGATGGCCCCCGATCAGATCGTGATCTCACCCGGCCCCGGTCGCCCCGAAGACGCCGGCATCACGCCGGAGGTGATTAAGCGATTCGGTCCGCGGACGCCGCTGCTCGGCGTCTGTCTCGGTCATCAGGCGATCGGCATGGTCTACGGCGGTACGGTGTCGCGCGCCACCGTACCGATGCACGGCAAGACGTCCACCGTCGTGCACGATCGCAAGGGCGTGTTCGCTGGCATCGCCGAACCGTTCCTCGCCGGCCGGTATCACTCACTGGTGATCGCGCCCGACAGCGTGCCGAACGATCTCGAAGTGGCGGCGCGCACGAAGGAAGACGGCATCATCATGGCCGTCAGGCATCGGACGTATCAGGTGCATGGCGTGCAATTTCATCCTGAATCCGTGCTGACCGAGGAGGGGCGGAAGATCCTGCGGAACTTCCTCGATCTGTGATGCTGACGCCGCTCATCGAGAAGCTCGTTCGTCACGAGGACCTCACGATGGATGAGGCCACCGACGCCATGCGAGAAGTCATGGAGGGCCGTGTGCCGTCGGCCGCCCTCGCGGCGCTCCTCTCCGCATTGCGCATGAAGGGGGAGCGGCCGGCCGAGCTTGTCGGCTTTGCACGCGCGATGCGCGAGCACTCCGTGAAGATCTCGAGACCAGAGGGCGAGGTTTGCGACACATGCGGAACGGGGGGCGATCGGGCCGGCACGTTCAATATCTCGTCGGCGGCGGCGATCGTCGTCGCGGCGTGTGGCGCCAAGGTGGCCAAGCACGGGAATCGATCGGTGTCGAGCCGTTGCGGCAGCGCCGACGTGTTCGAACAGCTCGGCGTGAACCTGGCTGCGTCACCGGCCGTCGTCGAACGCGCGCTGCACATTGGCAACATCGCCTTCTTCTTCGCGCCGACCTTCCATCCGTCGATGAAGCACGCCGGGCCGACGCGACGTGAGATGGGTGTTCGCACCGCGTTCAATCTGCTCGGTCCGCTCACCAATCCTGCGGGCGCCACTCGTCAGGTCGTTGGCGTGCCGCGCGCAGATCTGACCGACTTGCTCGCGCGTTCGTTGCGTCTGCTCGGCTCGACTCGTGCCTGGGTTGTGCACGGGGCGGACGGTATCGACGAGATCTCGACGACCGGCCACACCAAAGTGTCCGAATGCCGTGACGGGTCCGTGCATACCTTCTACATCCATCCGTCGGAATTCGGCATCCGCAAGGCGACGCTCGCGGAACTGCTTGGCGGTGACGCGGCCGAGAACGCAGCAATCGTGCGGCACGTGTTGGAAGGGCAGAGCGGGGCGCCACGCGACGCCGTGGTGCTCAATGCCGGGGCGGCGCTGTTCGTGGCGAACCGTGTCGAGTCTGTACGCGAGGGCATCAACGTGGCCACAGTGGCGATCGATTCTGGCGCCGCGCTGGCGACACTCGAGAACATGGTGCGCGCGTCGCAGTCGGAGGCCGTCGCATGAGCGCACCGGATCTCCTCCGCGCGATCGTCGCGGCCACGCAGCAGATTATAGATACGCGCCGTGCGGAGGAGCCGGTCTCTGCTCTCGAACGTCGTGCGTTGGCGCGGACTCCTCGAGGCGATCGTTTCGAGGCGGCGTTGGGGATGGACGGTCGTGTGAATGTGATCGCTGAGTGCAAGCGGCGATCGCCCTCGCGTGGCGTGCTCGCCGCGGAGTACGACCCGGTTGCGATCGCCAGGAAGTACGAAGCTGGTGGCGCTGCAGCGATCTCGGTGCTGACCGAGCCGACGTTCTTCGACGGCGCGCTCGCGCATCTGACCGCGGTCCGCGAGGCTGTCGGACTGCCGTTGTTGCGCAAGGATTTCGTTGTCGACGATTACCAGCTGTTCGAAGCGAGAGCTGCGGGCGCGGACGCGGTGCTGTTGATCGTTGCGGCGCTCGAGCCGGTCGAACTCGTGCGTCTCCAATCCCGCGCATGGGAGCTGGGTCTGGCCGCGCTCGTCGAGGTCCATGACGATGAGGAGTTGGCGCGGGCGATCGATAGCGGCGCGCGACTCATCGGCGTGAACAACCGGAATCTGCGCACGCTCGCCGTCGACGTGCGTGCCTCTGATCGGCTCGCCGCAAAGATGCCGGCCAATGTCGTCGGCGTGAGCGAGAGCGGTCTACAGACTCGCGCCGATCTCGAACGCCTGGCTGCCTCCGGGTATCGCGCATTTCTGATCGGCGAACGGTTCATGACTGATCCGGATCCGGCGCGAGCAATCGCGGATCTGATCGGAGCGCGTGTATGAGTGCCGACTCGAAGCCGCCCACGAGTCGGGCCCCGATCCTCAAGATCTGCGGGATGACGCGCGTCGGCGATGCGCTGCATGCCGTCCGTGAAGGCGCGACCGCGATCGGATTCGTGTTCTGGAAGAAAAGTCCGCGGTACATCGAGCCGGATCGTGCCGGTGAGATCGCTGCGGCATTGCCGGCCACGGTGACGACGGTGGGTGTGTTCGTGAACGAGCCGGTCGAGGTCATTCGTGAGACGGCGCGACTCGCAGGTCTGCGCATGGTGCAGTTGCACGGCGAAGACGAGACACCGGCGTATGTCGAGCAACTGGACCAGCTCGTGATGCGGGGGGTGACACTCGACACACTTGTCGAAACGACAGAGACCTGGCCTGCCGGCACGACGCTGCTCCTCGATTCGACCGATCCATCCCGGCGCAGCGCAGGACGAGCGCCCGTCGATTGGCAGCGGGCGGCCGTGATCACGCGTGGCCGACGTGTCGTCCTGGCCGGTGGGCTCACGCCTGACAATATCGAAGAGGCGATCCTCACCGTGCGGCCGATGGGCGTGGATGTGGCTTCGGGAGTTGAATCCGCTCCCGGCGTGAAGGACCTCGACAAGGTCGCACGTTTTCTGACGAACGCGCGCAGCGCGTTCGCACGAATGGTGAACCCGTGAGCATGGTGTTTGGCCGGCGCGATCCTGACGCGCGCGGCTACTTCGGCGCCTACGGCGGTCGCTTCGTACCGGAGACGCTCGTCGCGCCGATCGAAGAGTTGACGGAAGGCTATCTGGCGGCGCGCTCGGATCCGTCTTTTGGCGCCGAGCTCGACCGGTTGCTGAAGCATTACGTCGGTCGGCCTACGCCCGTCTACGAAGCGACACGGTTTGCTGCGTCGACCCGCGGCGACGGCGTTCGGATCTTTCTCAAACGCGAAGACCTTGCGCACACCGGCGCGCACAAGATCAACAACGCGCTCGGACAGGCGTTGCTCGCAAAACGCATGGGGAAGACGCGCGTGGTCGCCGAGACCGGCGCCGGACAGCACGGTGTGGCCAGCGCGACTGCGTGCGCGCTGCTCGGACTCGAGTGTCACGTCTACATGGGTGCCGAAGACATGCGTCGCCAGGCGCCCAACGTTCTTCGCATGCAGCTGCTCGGCGCGACGGTGCGTCAAGTCGATGCCGGCAGCAGGACGCTGAAGGATGCGATCAACGAAGCGATGCGCGACTGGGTCGCCAACATCGGCGACACCTATTACCTGCTCGGGTCGGCACTCGGTCCGCATCCATATCCGCTGATGGTGCGCGAATTCCAGGCGGTGATTGGCAAAGAAGCGCGCGCGCAGATGCTCGAACAGGCTGGCCGCTTGCCCCACATCGTGGTCGCTTGTGTGGGGGGCGGCAGCAACGCGATTGGAATCTTCGACGGCTTCCTCGATGACCGGGATGTTCGGCTGATAGGTGTCGAGGCCGGAGGGGAGCGCATCGCGCCGGGAAGACATGCGGCGCGTTTTGCGGGTGGCAGCACGGGTGTGCTTCAGGGCACGCGAACCTTCGTGCTGCAGGACGAGGCCGGTAACATCGAGCTCACGCATTCGATCTCTGCGGGACTCGACTACGCCGCGATCGGTCCCGAGCATGCGTGGCTGCGCGATCTCGGTCGCACGGAGTACGCATACGCGACCGATGCGGAAGCGCTCGAGGGATTCCAGGCGCTGGCGCGGCTCGAAGGCATTCTGCCGGCGCTCGAGTCTTCGCATGCCGTTGCGCACGCGATGCGGATCGCGACGGATGTGCCGCCCGGCACCATCATGCTTGTCAATCTGTCAGGCCGCGGCGACAAGGACCTGCAAAGCGTGAATGAGGCGCTGCGATGAGCTCCGCCACTCCGCTCAAGACAAGCCGCTTGTCAGAGACCTTCGCGCGTATTCGCGCCAACGGGTCACCAGGGCTGGTCACCTATATCACTGCCGGCGATCCGGATCTGCGCCGCACAGAAGGCATCATCACGGCGCTGGATCGCGCCGGGGCTGACGTTCTCGAGATTGGCGTGCCGTTCTCGGATCCGCTCGCAGACGGTCCGGTCATTCAACGCGCGACCGAGCGCGCGCTCGCCTCGGGTACGACGCTCACGCAGGTGCTGGATCTGCTCGCCCGGATGCGCAGTTCCGTGCAGGCGCCGTTTGTCATCTTCAGTTACGCCAACCCGATTCTGCGGCTCGGGGCCGAGCGGTTTGCGGACCGCGCCCGTGAGGCCGGGGTGGACGGTGTGCTGGTGCTCGATCTGCCGATCGAAGAGGCTGACGAGTTCCGGAACATGCTGGCGGTTCGGGGGATTGATACAATCCTCCTGCTCAGCCCGACGACGACAGATCAGCGCCTGAGGAAGGCCGCCGCCCTGGGCAGCGGATTCCTGTATGCGATTTCCCGTCTTGGTGTCACCGGCGCCCGCGACCGGATCGCCGAAGGCGCGCACGACATGGTGGATCGCATCCGCCGCGTGAGCGATCTGCCGGTGGCGCTCGGGTTTGGCATCTCCAAGCCCGAGCACGTCCGCGAAGTCGGGCAATGGGCGGATGCCGCGGTCGTCGGCAGCGCCCTCGTCAACGTCATTGCCGAGGCTGGATCGTCTGCGGACCTGAACAGACGGGTAGAGGAGTACGTGCGTTGGCTGAAGTCATGACCATCGACGAATTGCGGAGCCGCATCGACGTGATCGACGAGCAACTCGTTCGGCTGTTGAACGTCCGGGTCGCGTGCGCAGTGGAAGTCGGTCGACTGAAACATGAAGCGGGCGTTCCCATTTACCAGCCCGATCGGGAAGCGCAGGTACTGGGACGTGTTCGAAAGTCGGCAACGGATTTGGCGGGCCCGCTGACGGCGGAAGCGGTGGTGCGTATTTTCGAGCGCGTCATCGACGAAGCCAGGCGCGCGGAGCGCGCGGCAAGTGATCAGCGTGATAGTTCAATCATCGGAGAGTGATGTCATGGTCGTCGTAATGAAGGAACGGGCCACCGAGGCGCAGATCGACGCAGTCATTGCGCGCCTCATCGAGCTGGGCATGGACGTGCACCGGTCATCGGGCGCCACGCGCACGGTGCTCGGCGTGGTCGGCGCGCACAAGATCGACTCGCAGCTGATCGGGATTCTCGATGGTGTGCACGAAGTGCTGCGCATCACCGAGCCGTACAAGCGTGCGAGCCGGGCATTCAAGCCCGAGGACACCATCGTCCAGATCGACGACCTGCGCATAGGCGGGGACGAGGTGATCGTCATGGCCGGCCCCTGCTCGGCCGAGACCGACGAACAGGTGATGGCGAGTGCGGCCGCGGTGAAGCGAGCCGGCGCCAAGATCCTGCGCGGCGGTGCGTTCAAGCCGCGCAGCTCTCCGTACAGTTTCCAGGGCCTCGGCGAACAGGGACTGCAGATGCTGCGTCGCGCCGCCGACGCGCACAACTTGAAGCTGATCTCCGAGGTCATGGACATCAGCCAGATCGAGTTGATCGGCAAGTACTGCGACATCTTCCAGGTAGGCGCGCGGAACATGCAGAACTTCACGCTGCTGCGTGAACTCGGACATGTGCG
>DATCXH010000780.1:0-9764 GCA_036565925.1 Vicinamibacterales bacterium | reverse complement strand
GGACATCGGCTACGCGATGATCTTTCCCGGGATGACGGTCGTGAAGATCCTGCTCGTCACGATCGTCGCAGCCCTGGCCTCGTAACTACAGCGCCGCACGCACCGCCTGCTGCAGCGTGTGCAGGCCGGCCGCGACATCCTTTCCCAGATGCGCCCGCAGGGCGCGCCGCTCGCGTGTCACCAGTACCTCAAAATCGCCACGAGCCTGCGCAGCCTTGACCACCCCGAACGTGTACTGCTGTCCAGGGACGGGGATGTCAATTGCGTCGTCACACGTGATTTGGAGGAACACTCCGGTATTCGGTCCGCCCTTGTAGGCCTGACCGGTCGAATGCAGGAACCGCGGTCCAAACTCCATGCACGTTGCGACGCGCGTCGAGCTGAGGACCCGATCGCGGATCGACTGCAGTTCACGCTCGTTCGCGTCGTTCATCTCGAGATACGCGAGCAGAGCGAAGTAGTCGCCGGCGCCAAGTCGTTTGAGATGCGCCCGCATGTAGTGTGCGAGCGAGGGACGCGAGCCCGCTGCCCGCGTCAGCGCTGCGAGATTCCTCTCATCCGTGAACAACGTCACGCCCTCCTCGGCGAAGAACGGCGTTTCTTCCGGCAGCTTGCCGTCGCGCTCGTAGGCGGCGGTCAATTTTCGCGTCGCCGTTTTGCTCGCTTCGACGTCGGGTTGATCGAAGGGGTGGATTCCAAGAATCGACCCGGCAACGGCGGTAGCGATCTCCCAGCGAAAGAACTCCTCGCCGAGGTCATAGGCATCGTCGAGCACGATACGGACGACGGGATGGCCGGCCTTGTGGAGCGCCTCGACCGCTTTGTCCTGCGTGGCATCCGGCGCTGACTGCAACCTGAGATAGACGAACATGCGGTCTGCACCGTATTTGTCCGGTGACAGGAGCCGTTCGCGATCGATGGGAATGAGTCCGTGGCCCTGCTTGCCGGTCGACTCGGCGATCAACTGCTCGAGCCAGGCGCCAAGACTGGCGATTGGGGGTGAAGCGACGATCGTCACTTTGTCGCGCGCGAACTGCGTTGCGGCGACGCCGAGGATGGTGCCCAGCACGGCCCCTGGATTTTCGTGAACAGGAACCGACGGCATGCAGGCGCAGACCATCGCTTCGGTTCGGTCGAGGAACTTCGGGATATCGACACCCATGATCGCGGCAGGGACCAGGCCGAAGTCGGACAGCGCCGAATACCGTCCTCCGATATTGGGCCAGCCGAAAAAGATGTGTCGAAAACCATCGGCTTCGGCGACCTGCTGCATCTTCGAGCCGGGGTCTGTGATCGCCACGAACCGACGGCCTGCCTCCTGCGCCCCCAGCGCGTTCACCGCGAGGGCGTAGAAATACTGTTTGAAGATGTTGGGTTCGAGCGTCGATCCCGACTTGCTCGACACCACGAACAGCGTCCGTTGGAGATTCAACCGCTGCTCGAACGACGTCACCTGTGCGGGGTCGGTCGAATCGAGAACGTGGAGCGTGGGGAATCCTTCACGGCTGCCAAAGGTCGTTCTCATCACCTCCGGACAGAGGCTCGATCCGCCCATGCCCATGAGGAGCACATCGGAAATGCCTGCGTTGCGCGTCGCGTCGGCGATCTGCGTGAAGCGCTGCACGTGTGCCAACTGGTCGTTGGTGATGCCCAGCCAACCGAGCCACTCGCCTTCGTCCTTCCCGGTCCAGATCGAAGCGTCACGTTGCCAGAGCCGGCGCATCTTGCCCTGCTCCTGCCACTCGTTCAGCGAACGTGTCACGGCACTCGACATCGCCGGCGGCAACACTGAGGTCATTCGATTGATACGGCCGGCGCCGGGCTCGTGACTTTGCCGCTCGACCGTCTTCAAGAGTTGTTCGAACGCCTCGGTGAACAGCCGCAGTCCGTCGGCCAGCAGCGTGTCGGTCACGGTCTTCATCGAAATACCGACCTCCGCGAGCATGCTCATCGTGTCGCGGGCGGCATCGACGTCTTCGAGCAGGCTGGCGCGAGGCCGTCCGTGATCGCGAAACGCATCGAGCGTTGCGGGTGGCATCGTGTTGACGGTGTCCGGGCCGATCAGCTCTTCGACATACACGACATCGCGATAGGCGGGGTTCTTAGTGCCGGTGCTCGCCCAGAGCAGACGCTGGGTACGCGCGCCATGATTACTGAGCGCCTGCCAGCGTGGGCCGGCAAAGATCTCCTGATATCGCTGATAGGTCAGCTTGGCATTGGCGATGGCGACGCGGCCCGACAGCGAACGCAGCAACGCCTGATCGTGCGCGTTCGGCTTGGCCTGGAGGCGTTCGGTGATGAGCGCATCGATCGCCGTATCGATCCGGCTGATGAAGAAGCTCGCCACGCTGGCCACGCGCGAGACGTCGCCACCGGACGCCGCATACTGCTCGAGACCTGCGACGTAGGCTTGCGCCACCTGCTCGTAGGCGTCCTGCGAGAACAGGAGCGTGACGTTCACGTTGACGCCTTCAGAAATCAGTTGCTGGATCGCCGGAATGCCCTGCGGCGTCGCTGGCACTTTGATCATGAGATTCTCGCGACCCACCGCTCGCCACAGCCGGCGTGCTTCGTCGAGCGTCCCATTCGTATCGGAGGCGAGGAGTGGCGACACCTCGAGACTGACGTAGCCGTCGCGAGCCTCGGTCTCCTGGTAGACGGGGCGCAGCGCATCGCCAGCATCGCGAATGTCGCGAACCGCCAGGTTCTCGTAGATGCGCTTGGCATCCAGTGTTCGCGACGCGGGAGCCTCGAGCAGTTCGCGGTAATCGGAACTGCCCGAGATCGCCTTTTCGAAGATCGAGGGGTTCGACGTCACACCGCGCAGCCCGTCATCGTCAATGAGACGGCGAAGCTCACCGCTGGTGATCAACGTGCGACGGATGTAGTCGAGCCAGACCGATTGGCCGAACACCTGCAGTGCGCGCAGTGGATTCTCCAAAGCCGTCATCTTGGCGAGACGGCGTACATGCCGCTGCTCGCCGGTGAAGCGCGCGTTGAGAAAGGTGTGAATCAGCTCGCGAGCCAGCTCGACGCCGACCACGCGACCGCCGAGCACGAGCACGTTCATGTCGTCGTGCTCGACACCTTGATGCGCGGAATACGTGTCGTGGCACAGTCCGGCGCGAATGCCGGGCATCTTGTTCGCCGCCATCGACACGCCGACGCCGCTGCCGCACAGGATGATGCCGCGCTCCGCCCGTCGTCCGCGGACCGCTTCGCCGACCGCGCTGGCGAAGTCCGAATAGTCCACGGGCTCCGTACTGTGCGTGCCGACGTCGAGCACCTCGCTGTGTTCCGCGACGAGAAAGCCCTTGACCGCCTCTTTCAACTCGAAGCCCGCATGATCGCAGCCAATCGCGACGCGCATGGTTTACCTCGTTCGAGCGACCTGCGATCTCGCGGCCGCGACGACGTTCTCGACTGTGAAGCCGAATTTCTTCTGTAACTCTTTCAGGGGAGCAGAGGCGCCGAAGGTCTCCATCCCGATGCTGTGACCGTGCACGCCGACATACCGCGTCCAGCCGAGGGTCGAGGCCTTTTCGACCGGCACCCGCGCGGTGACCGATTCAGGGAGCACCTCGGTTCGGTAGTCGGGCCTCGAACGGCAGTGCTGCTCAAACAGTTCCCATGACGGCATGCTCACGACACGTGCCTTGATTCCTTCCGCCGTGAGTTGCTCGTAGGCCGTCAGACAGAGCGAGACCTCACTGCCGGTCGCCAGCAGAATGACTTCCGGCAAGCCGTCACCCGAGTCGGCGAGCACGTAGGCGCCGCGCTGTACGCCATCCGCAGAGGCGTACTTCGTGCGATCGATCGTTGGGACGGCCTGGCGTGTGAGGATCAACGCCACCGGTTGATGACGCAGTTGCGTGATGACGCGCCAGGCTTCGACCGTCTCGTTGGCATCGGCCGGGCGGAGGGTAATGAGTCCCGGGATTGCGCGTAGAGACGCAAGCTGTTCGACCGGCTGATGCGTCGGGCCATCTTCGCCGACGCCGATCGAATCGTGCGTGAAGATGTGAATGACGGGAATCTCCATCAGCGCGCTCAGCCGGATTGCGGGACGCGCATAGTCGCTGAAGATCAGAAATCCCGAACCGAACGGCCGGATCTTCGAGAGTGACAGGCCATTGAGAATCGCGGCCATGGCGTGTTCACGGATCCCGAAGTGCAGGTTTCGCCCGGCAGGATTCTCAGCGCTGAAGTCCCCGGCGCCGTCCGTGCTCAGTCGTGTCTTGCAGGACGGACCGAGATCTGCCGAACCGCCGATCAACCACGGCACGTTTGCAGCGACGGCGTTCAACGCTTTGCCCGACGCGTCGCGCGTGGCGACCCCGGTGCTGTCTGGTGGGAACACCGGCAGATCCCGATTCCAATGATCGGGAAGCTCGCGCTTCAGCATGCGGTAGCCCTGATCCGCGAGCTCGGGATACGTGCGCCGGTATTCCTCGAACATCGCCCACCAGGCCTGATGCTGCGCGGCGCCGCGGGCACCAATCCCGGCCTTGAAGTGCTCGCGCACCGAGTCGGGAACGAGAAACCGCGCATCTTCCGGCCAACCGTAATGACGCTTGGCCAACCGGACTTCCTCTTCGCCAAGCGGCTCGCCGTGGGCGGCGCTCGTGTCTTGCTTGTTCGGTGCGCCGTAGGCGATGTGGCTGTCTACGATGATCAGCGTGGGACGATCGGTGGTGCGTGTGAATGTCTGGAACGCCCGTTCGAGCATCGTGAGGTCGTTGGCGTCACCGACACGCGTGACGTTCCATCCGTACCCGACGAATCGAGTCGCGACATCATCGCTGTAGGCGAGTGCCGTGTTGCCCTCGATGGTGATGTGATTGTTGTCGTAGATCCAGCACAGGTTGCCGAGTTTGAGATGCCCGGCCAGCGATGCAGCTTCGCTGGAGATCCCTTCCATCATGCAGCCGTCGCCACACATCGCGTAGATGTCATAGTCGAACAGCTCGAAGCCCGGACGATTGAAGTAGCTGGCGATCCAGCGTTCGGCGATCGCCATGCCGACGCTCGTCGCCAATCCCTGTCCGAGGGGACCGGTCGTCGTCTCGACGCCTGACGTCCAGCGGTACTCCGGATGGCCGGCACACCTGCTGTCCAGTTGCCTGAACCGTTTGATGTCGTCGAGCGTGACCGAGGGTTGCCCGAGCGTTTCGTACTTCGGATTGACGGCTTTGACGCCGGTGAGATGCAGCATCGAGTAGAGCAGCATCGAGGCATGGCCGACCGAGAGCACGAAGCGATCGCGATTCGGCCAGATCGGATGCTCCGGATCGAAGCGCAATACCCGCTGCCAGAGGCAATAGACCACGGGCGCCAGCGCCATCGGCGTACCGGGATGCCCGGATTTCGCCTGCTGAACGGCGTCCATCGACAAGGTGCGAATCGTGTTCACGGCCAACTGGTCGAGCGCATCGATCGCCTCCCTGTCAACCCCCGGAGGGTGCCGTGTGGCGTCGGTGATGAGGCTCATCGGTCTTGCTCAACAAATGCCCAATGCCGAATGCCCAATGCTCAATGCTCAATGCTCAATGCTCAATGCTGAATGCTGAAACTCACGACCATTGGGCATTGGCCGGTGGGCATTGAGCATTGAGCCTTGGGCCGTTTCAGTGCGGCCAGGTCCAGTTGACGATTTCCGGTCGATCGGCGCCGTGCTCGTGGGCGTAGTTCAGGTGCTCGATGATGGCGTTCTTCATCTCCTCTTTGATGTGCGCGCCTTTGACGCGTAGCGACGGCACGCGATCGATGACATCGATGACGAGATTGAAGCGCGACGTCTCGTTCAACATCGCCAGCTCGAGCGGCGTGTTGATGTTGCCTTTCTCCTTGTAGCCGCGCACGTGCATGTTCTCGTGGCCCTTGAACCGGTAGGCGAGCTTGTGAATCAACCACGGGTAGCCATGGAAGTTGAAGATGATTGGCTTGTCAGTGGTGAACAGGCTGTCGAATTCGCGGTCCGTGGATCCGTGCGGATGCTCGGTGGCCGGCTGGAGCTTGAACAGATCGACGACGTTGATGAAGCGCAGCTTGAGACCCGGCACCTTCTCGCGCAGGATCGCCGCGGCAGCCAGCGCCTCCATCGTCGCCACGTCGCCGCAACTGGCCAGCACGACGTCGGGTTCGTCGCCTTCATCCGTGCTCGCCCGTTTCCAGATGCCGAGGCCTTTGGTGCAGTGAACGATTGCCTCGTCGATGGTGGTGAACTGCAGATGCTTCTGCTTGTCGGCGACGATCACGTTGACGTAGTCGGTGCTGCGCAGGCAGTGGTCCATCACCGACAGCAGGGTGTTGGCGTCGGGCGGAAGATAGACGCGCGTCACCGATGCGCTCTTGTTGGTGACCAGATCGATGAACCCCGGGTCCTGATGAGAGAACCCGTTGTGGTCCTGGCGCCAGACGGTGGAGGAGAGGAGGATGTTCTCGGACGACACCGGCACGCGCCATGGGACGTGATTCTTACTGATGTCCAGCCACTTGGCGTGCTGGTTGAACATCGAATCGATCACGTGTGCAAACGCTTCGTAGGTGTGAAACAGGCCGTGTCGGCCGGTGAGGAGATAGCCTTCGAGCCAACCGACCAGCGTGTGCTCCGATAGCATTTCCATGACGCGCCCGTCGGGCGACAACTCACCACCGTCGGCATCCTCCGGCAGCGTGTCGGCCATCCACGTCTTCTTGCTGGCGCCGTAGAGGGCCTGCAGTCGGTTTGACGCTGTCTCGTCGGGCCCGAAGACGCGGAAGTTCGTCGGGTTGTTCTTCATCACGTCGCGCAGGAACTCGCCGAGCGGTTTGGTGTTTTCGTGCTGCGTCGTCCCACGCGAGCCCACTTGCACCGCGTACTGGCGGATGTCGGGAAGCTTGAGTTCGCGGCGAAGCACGCCGCCGTTGGTGTGCGGGTTGGCGCTCATTCGTCGGTCGCCCATCGGCGCTGTGGCGCGGATCTCCGCCTTGATCCGGCCATCGGTGTCGAACAATTCTTCTGGCTTATAGCTGCGCAGCCAGTCTTCGAGCATCTTCAGATTGCCCGGGTTGTTCCGCACATCGGCAAACGGAACCTGGTGCGATCGCCACGATCCCTCCAGCTTGTGTCCGTTCATCTCGGTGGGTCCGGTCCAGCCTTTCGGTGACCGAAGGACGATCATCGGCCAGCGTGGACGCGTCGCATGTCCCGATGCGCGCGCGGTCTGCTGTGCCGTGCGGATCTCGCCGATCGCCTGCTCGAGCGTGGCAGCCATCTTCTGATGCATCTCCGCGGGATCGCTGCCTTCGACGAAATACGGCGTGTAGCCGTAGCCGACGAACAACGCCTGCAGTTCCTCATGGCTGATGCGCGCGAGGATCGTCGGGTTCGCGATCTTGTATCCGTTGAGATTCAGGATCGGCAGGACGGCGCCATCGCGCACCGGGTTGAGAAACTTGTTGGAGTGCCACGCCGTCGCCAATGGTCCGGTCTCGGCCTCACCATCGCCGACGACGCACGCGACGATGAGATCGGGGTTGTCGAATGCCATTCCATAGGCATGCGACAGGCTGTATCCCAACTCGCCGCCTTCATGGATCGATCCGGGAGTCTCGGGCGTGACGTGGCTGCCGATGTGACCGGGGAAGGAGAACTGCTTGAAGAACTTCTGCATCCCCTCCGCATCTTGTGTGATGTCGGGATAAATCTCGGAGTAGGTGCCTTCGAGGTAGGTCGGCCCGAGTACACCGGGAGCGCCGTGCCCAGGACCAGCTACGAAGATCATGTCGAGATCGTGTTCGACGATCATCCGGTTGAGATGTGCCCACACGAACGACAGTGCCGGGCTCGCGCCCCAATGCCCGAGCAGGCGCTGCTTCACGTGTTCGGGCTTCAGGGGATCCTTGAGGAGGGGGTTGTCCTGCAGGTAGATCATGCCGACCGACAGGTAGTTGCACGCACGCCAGAAGGCGTTCAGTGTCTCCATCTCCTCGCCGGACAGCGTGGTCTGATCGGTGTCTACCGCAACGCCTTGGTGGCGTTCCTTGGTGGGTGCTGATGCTCGTTCCTTGACGGCTGCTGATTTGGACACGACAGACTCCATTCACATTCGTCGTTGCTGTGCAGACCATCGATGACGACCGATCACGCCGAAGCGTGCTTGCCGACTCGAAGCCAGTGGTCTCGGTTATCGAGCGACCGTCTCGAGCGCCTTGCTGACGATCGCGCGAGCTTCGTTCTGAATCCGTTTGAGATGCGCGTGACCACGGAAGCTCTCCGCGTAGAGCTTGTAGACGTCCTCGGTCCCGGAGGGACGTGCGGCGAACCAGCCATGGGCAGTGCTGACTTTCAGACCGCCAAGGCTGGCGCCATTGCCCGGGGCCGTGGTGCTGAGCGTGACGATCGGATCGCCTGCCAGTGTGGATGCCGTGAGATCGCCAGCCGACAGGTGTTCGAGCATCGCTTTCTCGTCTGCGGTTGCCGGTGCGTCCACACGTTCGTACACCGGCGCGCCGAGCTCGTGCGTCAGAAAGCCGTACAGATCGGACGGAGTGCGTCCGCTGCGCGCGGTGATCTCGAGCGCGAGCAGATTCAGGACGATGCCGTCCTTGTCGGTCGTCCATACCGACCCATCGCGTCGCAGGAATGACGCGCCGGCGCTCTCCTCGCCACCGAACCCGAGCGTGCCATCCATCAGGCCGTGCACGAACCATTTGAAGCCGACTGGTACTTCGACCAGCGTGCGGCCGACCTTCTGCGCGACGCGATCGATCGCGCTGCTGCTCACCAGCGTCTTGCCGATCGCGGCGTCGGCGGGCCACGACGGGCGATTGGTGAACAGATAGAAAATCGCGGCCGCAAGGTAGTGATTCGGGTTCATCAGCCCGGCAGTCGGCGTGACGATGCCATGCCGATCGGCATCGGGGTCGTTACCGAAAGCGATATCGAAGCGATCTTTCAGCGCGATCAGGTTCGCCATCGCATACGGCGACGAGCAATCCATCCGAATCTTGCCGTCCCAATCGAGCGGCATGAACCGGAACGTTGGGTCCACCGTGTCGTTGACGATGGTGATGTCGAGACCGTAGCGATCGACGATTCGACTCCAGTAGGCGACGCTGGCGCCGCCAAGCGGATCGACCCCACTCCTGATCCCGACGCTCTTGATGACTTCCATGTCCACGACCGATCCAAGGTCGCCGACATAGGAGCCGAGCATGTCGTAGCGATGCGTGGTGGCGGCGTGCCTCGCCTTCTCGTACGCGAGTCGCCTGACGCCGCTCAACTCCTCCGCGAGCAACTCATTCGCTCGCGCCTCGATCCAGCTCGTGATGCCGGTATCGGCCGGACCGCCATTCGGCGGGTTGTATTTGATGCCGCCGTCCTCGGGCGGGTTGTGTGAGGGCGTGACGACGATCCCGTCGGCGCGGCGCGACGGCCGTCGGTGATTGTGCGCGAGGATCGCATGAGAGATCGCCGGCGTCGGCGTATAGCCCTCGTCGCTGTCGATCATCACCTCGACGTCGTTGGCGGAGAGGACCTCGAGGGCGGTTTGATACGCCGGCTCCGAGAGCGCGTGCGTATCCCTGCCGAGATACAACGGCCCATGGATCTCGTGCGCGCTGCGATAGTTGCAGATCGCCTCAGTAATGGCGAGCACATGTGCTTCGGTGAACGTGCCCCGCAGCGACGATCCGCGATGCCCGCTCGTGCCGAAGCGGACGCGCTCGGCGGCATTGTGGATATCCGGTGTGCGCGTGTAATAGGCGTCGCGTAGCAGGTT
>DATCXH010000811.1:0-5859 GCA_036565925.1 Vicinamibacterales bacterium | reverse complement strand
ACGAACTTCACCGTGTACATACCGGGGCGGAGATTCTCGATACGGTACTGCCCCGTACCGTCGCTCACGGCGGATCGAACTTTTTCGATCAGGGCGGGACTGGATGCCTCGACCGTCACGCCGGGCAGCAGTGCGCCCGATGTGTCCTTGACTGTGCCTGTAATGGTCGCCTGCGCCCACACGACAGCAGGTGCCAACAGGATCACGAGTGCGGCCGTTGCGGCCCTGCATACGCGTACCAATTTCCCGGACCACGAGAACGCTTCCATGCTTCTCCTCTCGATTTGGGTGCCTTCGCCTGCCGAAATGCCATGCGAATAGCGCATGGGAGCGTACGTAAATTCAGTGTGACGACGCAAGCCAAACCGCGCGCGATATGTCAGTTGGGGCGTATGAGGGAGGGGCCCGCTCCCCCCAGTGGGAGCGGACCTTGATCGATATTTGAGTTTGTGTCGCGACGTTTTCAGGTGCGGCCGATCAGAACAGATACTGCATACCGATTTGCATCGTGCGGTTGCCGGTCAGCGACGTGATGTACCCGAAATCGGGCAGCGTCGGATTGGTGACCGCATTCCCGAGACGCGCGCGATTGATGATATTGAAGGCATCAATGCGCAGATCGAGCCGCTGCGGACCGAACGTGCGGATCCCTTTGCGGAAGGACATATTGATGTCCCAGAAACCGGGCTGCCGCAGCGTGTTCTTCTCCTGCGACGTCGCGTAGGTCCCCGTGGTGGGGATACGGAACGCGGTGCGATCGAACCACGTGGCACGCGAGAGCGCGGGATCCCAATCGGTCCTGACGGCATCGGGATCTCCGACCTGGTCGTAGAATTGCGGACCGCTGCCCGGGCCCACGCCTGCGACATCGACCGTGGTCGTCACCGAGAATGGCGCGCCTGACTGCGCCTGGAAGATCCCCGAGACATCCCAGTTGCCGAGCACCCAACGAAGCGGGGCCGCAGACGACTCGAGTGTCGGGAACGCGTAGCGGACCTGCGAGACGAAGACGTGGGGACGATCGAGATCCGAGATGCCGTAATAGCCGCTGTCGTCGTACGCGTTCGGCAGGATGTCGCCGCGGGCGCTCCCGTCATCCTTCGTGCGCGAGAACGTGTAGGCGACGCTGAAGCCGACACCGCGCGTGCTGCGCCGCTCGACCTGCGCCTGCACGCTGTTGTAGCGCGACCGTCCGGTCGTCTCGTACAGGGTGATGCTGCCGAATCCGAGATACGGCCGGAGCGCATTGGTATTCACTCCCGGGTTGCGTTGAATCGTGCCCGGCTGAAGCTGATTGATGTTGCGCGCTCTCTCCAGATTCGAGGCCGCTCGCCCAACGTAGGACAAGGCGCCGCGCAATTGCCACGGCAGCACCCGATCGACAGTCGCATTCCACGCCCAGGACGTGGGATTCGTGAAATCCGGCGATTGCATCGCGCCGACCAACGGGAAGTTGCGCGTCGACGCACCGCCCGGGGTGTCGACGTTGCCATTGATCACCGTCTGCATCTCCGAGAGCGGCGCGTTGAAGCCATACGCTGCCGTGGTGTTGATCTGCACACGATTGAGGAAACGTCCGACGCCGGCGCGGAAGGTCGTCAGATCGTTGATCGCGTAGGCCATGCCGAGGCGTGGCTGGAAGCCGTTCTTCGGTGTCTCGGAGAAGCCGTTGGGGACGCCGTGATAGAGCCGTTGCAGGTTCGCGAGTTGCGGGAATTCCGCCAGCGCCTCATCGCTCGGCGCATCACCGGGCAGGGTCACTCCGTTGAAGCGGTCACCACTGACGACGAAGCCGCCGGCGCGATCGATGACCGGTGCAGTCGCCGCGTCGTAAAACTGCGATTGAAATGACGCCATTGCGCCATTCCGCACGCCCCACGGCTGCCACAGTGAATACCGCAGTCCCAGTTCGAGCGTGAGATTCGTCGTCGGCTTCCAGCTGTCCTGTGCGTACAAGTCGTACGCCATCGCGAGCCACTTCGTGTTCGGCTTGTTGCCAAACTCGGTGTAGTCGTCGAAGAGGCCGAGCAGGGCGTTGGCGACGCTGTACCCGGTCGTCGGCGCGCCGGGCCGGGGATCAGTGAAGCGGAACGATCCGTTCTGATTGGTCGTCGCGGGCGCCTGCGCGAAGCTCAGTTGAATGCGATCGTTCATGCCCGAGCGCTCGATGCTCATGCCGGCCTTGAACGCGTGGTTGCCGGTGATCTTCGTGACATTGTCGGCCCACAGGAACACGAAGTCGTTCCACGACCCGGGATACGCCGCATTGTTAATCGCGGTGAACCCCTGGAGCGACACGTTGGGAATCTTGTCCGGGTCGAGCTTCGTGCCGGGGAACAGATATGGATAGTTGATGCCGACCGACCGCGTTGTCGGATATTGGAACGCGTCGACACCGCCCGGGCAGTAGTCGCAGTTGCGCTGCCCGAAGTACTTCGATGGGCTGGTCGACCCCCACGAGAACGAGAACTCGTTGATCAGCGAGTTGCTCAGCGTGCTCGTCACCGTCGCGGCGAGTGTGCGTCCCGGGTAATCCCAGATCGTCGAGTACACGCCCATCGGCTCGGGATCGTTCCAGACGTTCGGCGCCCACGTGTGACGTACGGCGACGCGATGTGTGTTCGTCGGCACCCAGTCGATCTTGACGCTGTCCTTCCGCTGGTTGTTGAACACTGACGGATTCCCAATCCAGTTGTTGGCGCCCTGCTGGAATCCCGCTATCGGCAGCGGATAGGCGTTGAGCAGCGCGCGGCCCTGCGGGCTGATCCGGTCGGCGGGGATGACATTCCCCGGAAACGGCAGGCCGGTCAGCGGATCGATGATGTTGCGTGAGAATCCGCTGAAGTCACCGTTTCTTTGAGCGAGCGTGGGAACGATCGCCGTCTGCTCTTCGACGGTGCGGTCGCGCTGCCACTCCTGGCCCCAGAAGAAGAACAGCTGCTGCTTGTTCGAGTTGAACGTGCCGGGAATGTAGATAGGGCCGCCCAACGTGAATCCGTACGCGTTGTAGGTGTGGGGTGACTTCTCCAAGCCGGCGCGCTTTCGCGACCAACTGTTGGCGTCGAGTGCGTCGTTTTGCGCGCTCCAGAACACGTTGCCACGGAAGCTCTGCGTACCGCTCTTGGTGACGAGCCGCAACTGACCGGCGGATGAACGGCCGTATTCCGCCTGGTAGTTGGTCGTGAGCACCTGCACTTCAGCAACGGTGTCGAAGTTCTGGGCGCCCATCATGAAACCGCCGGCGGCACGGACGCGGATCGACGGCGCACCGTCGATCGTCGTCATGAACTCATCGGCCCGGCCGCCGTTGATCGAGGTGACGCCAGTCGCGAACGTGTTGACGCCGGTCGGCACCGACCCACCCATGTTGCCGCCAACCACACCGGGCGCCAGTTGCGCGACCTGCGCGGCGCGCCGCCCGCTGAGCGGCGTATCGGCGATCTGCTCGGCGCGAACCGTGCGGCCGATCACTGATGTATCAACCAGCGTCGTTGCGGCCTGGACCTGAATCGTCTCGCTGAGGGCACCAACTTCGAGCGCGACGTCCACGCGGATGTTCAAGCCGGCATTCACCTGCACGCCGGACTTGGTGATCGGCTTGAAGCCGGAGAGCATGGCGGTGACCTGATACTCACCGACCGGCACGTTAGGAAACGTGTAGAGGCCGGCCGCGTTGGTGACAGCCTGGCGTGCGATCTTCGTCCCGACGTTGGTGAGCGTGACATCCACGCCCGGCAGGATGGCTCCGGTGGTGTCCTGCACCACGCCGGAGATAGTGGCCGAATCGAACTGTGCGTGCGCAGCCGTCGCACACGCCAGAAACACACCGACAACGAGGGCGATGCGCCAGGTCATGACCCCTCCAGGGCAGTGCCCCGTCTCGCCGAAGCCGACGGCGAAAGGGAACGGGACTGATATTCCAAAAAGTCGGAGGGTTTAATAGCACCGCCCGGTGCAAAATGCAAAAGCCAAATCGCGTGTGCTACGGCAGCATGCGACCAAGAATGCAGTCGGGTACACGCATGGCGACGCCGACGGATGGAACGCATTTGTTCCCAGGCCCTGCCTGAAGGAGGCCAACGTTCCCTTCCGTCGTGCCCGCCTTGATCATCGGCGTTCCGTCGGCGTCGTACATCCAGAATTGGCCGGCACCGGCGGATCCCGTTTTGAGCTGAATCGCGATGCCGCTTTTCGGGTTGAGCACCTCGAGGCCGTCGATGGCCGCGAACCGCCCGCGCAGCGTGCCGGCATTGTCGGCGACCTGCACGATTCCGGCTCCGCTGTCCCGACCTTCGCCGAGCGCAACCACCACTGCACCGCCCGCGTTGCGCGACAGCAGGCTGTAGTTGCCGCCGCCGGTCGCGCGTCCGATATGAATCCGGCCGCGCCGCGGTGCGCCTGCATAGTCGCTATCGGTGACCACGAAGATGGAATTGCCGGCGCTGTCGACGACCTCGAACGGCGCAGTGACAGTGGACCGGACCGCCGCGTTCTCGCGCGTCGCGAGTTCAGTCTCCAGCTTCGCGATCCGATCGTTGAGGACATCGACCTTGCTCCGAAGATCGGCAATCACGGCACTTGGCGCAGTGCCCCGATCGCTTGTGACGGGGATCTGCGCCCCCACTTCAGCGAGACGGAACATACGTTGTCCTTGCGGACAGCCGCCGGCGGGTGCGAATCGCAGCACGTTGTCAGCACCAAGACACACCGGCACGCCGGTGTTTCCTTGCGCGTCAAGACGCGAGAGGCTGAATGGGACAACGACGATGACGATTGCCACAGCGGCGATGAGATGGATAATCGGGACCCGCATGTGACCCGGAGTATCACCGACGGGTTACGTGCCGGGTAACTACGCGAAGGGGTAGGTATCGGAGGCAAATCATGAAATTGATTCCGCTCATCGCCATCGTGACGCTCCTGTCGTCGGCCGCCCTCGGCTACGCACAGGGCGGGCAGGACTTCAGCAAGGTTGAAATCAAGACCAACAAGGTCACTGACAAGTTCTTCACGCTCGATGGGCAGGGCGGCACGATCGGTGTGCTGATCGGCCCGGATGGCGTCTTCATGGTCGACACGCAATTCGCGCCGCTCAGCGACAAGATCGCCGCGGCGATCAAGCAGCTCACGCCGCAACCGATCAAGTTCGTCGTCAACACACACGTGCACGGCGATCACACCGGCGGCGACGAGAACTTTGGCAGGATGGGCGCAACGATCATCTCGCGCGAAGAGCTGAGGTTTCGTCTCGCACATCCCAATCCGGGAGCGAATGGACAGCCCGGAACGCCGACCGCGCCGGTCGGCCTGCCCAAGCAGACCTATCGCAATCGCCTGACGCTGCACATGAACGGTGAAGAGATCCAGCTGATCGCGATCCCGCGTGCGCACACCGACGGCGACACCATGATCTACTTCCCCGGTCTCGACATCATCATGACCGGTGACTTCTTTCGTTCGATTCAGTATCCGAACGTCGATCGCGCCAACGGCGGATCGTTGCAGGGGCTCATCGACGGACTCGGCGAGGTCATTGGACACGCAGGGCCGAACACGAAGATCATCCCGGGTCACGGCCCAAACGTGGATCGAAACGCCGTGATCGCGCATCGCGACATGGCGATCACCGTTCGTGATCGCGTGGCGGCACTGGTCGCGCAGGGAAAGAGCGAGGACGAAGTCATTGCCGCCAAGGTCACCGCGGACCTCGACGGCAAGATTCAGCAGCCGGGTACGACCGGCGAGCGCTTCGTGCGTCAGGCGTACGCCGACATCAAGGCAACGCGCTGAGCCTTACTGTCGGCCGCTGGGCGGGGCGTCACCTCTGCCTCGTCCGCCGCGGCCGCGGCCACCGCCGCC
>DATCXH010000768.1:0-2628 GCA_036565925.1 Vicinamibacterales bacterium | reverse complement strand
GTGTTCACGCTAGCCGTGGCGATCGGAGTGAGCACCATCATTGCCAGCACCGTAGACAGCGTCTGGAGCTACGTACTTGCGGTGCCGGCACTCGTCGCCATTACGTTGATTGCCGCGTACATTCCCGCGCGGCGAGCCGCGCGAACCGACCCGCTGCGGGCACTGCGGCAGGACTAGATGATTTGTGAATTGGCGATTGTTGATTATTGATTCGTTGACGATTGCTGATTCGTGATTGTCGATTGGCGGGCGGGCCCATTTCAGCTGGTTCGGCTTTCAATCAGCAAGCCCCAATCACCAATCAACAACGAATCGCCAATCAAAGATCGGACATTCAACAATGATCTCGAGCCTCCTATTGGCTTTGCGATCGCTCCGCCGCAACCCGGCTCCAACAAGCGTGATCGTGTTCACGCTAGCCGTGGCGATCGGAGTGAGCACCATCATTGCCAGCACCGTAGACAGCGTCTGGCATGCCTTACCCGTCGCCGACACCAAGCGACTGATCTTTGTGTCGTCGACCGACCCGCGTCCCAGCGAGGCGCGCGCCGGCATGGCTGGTGATCTCGCGATCACTGGCACGTCGATCCCCGACCTCGTTGACTGGATGGCCCGTTCGACGACGGTAGACGAGTTCGCGGCGTTTCAGTACGCCACGGCCACGCTGACCGGACTCGACGCACCAGAGCGCGCGTCGTTGATTCGCGCGACGGTGAACCTGCCTAAGCAATGGGGAATCTCACCGGAACTCGGCCGAGATTTTCGGGCGGAAGACGGCCAGGTCGGCGCCGCGCGTGTCGCAATACTTACCGATCGCTACTGGCGCGAGCGGTTCGCGGGCCGCACCGACATTGCCGGCACCAGCGTCTTCCTCGACGGCGTGCCGCACACCATCGTCGGAGTGATGCCGCGTTCGGCGGGCAGAGGCATCTTCGTTGACACCGACATCTGGGTTCCGCAAGAACTCGACGCGACGCGGGCCGCTCGTGATGCACGAACGCTCATGGTCAGCGCCCGTCTGAAGCCTGGTGTGACGCTGCAACAAACCGAGCAGGATCTCAGCGCAATCGCCGACCGATTAAAGGAGGAGCGTCCCACGACGAATGCCCAGTCGGGCATCGTCGTACGGCCGCTGATTGAGTTGCTTGGCGGCGGGATTCAGTTCCTGCTGTCGCTGCTCGGCCTTCTCGCCGCGCTGGTCGTGGCCATGGCCTGCACGAATGTCTCGAACGTCGTGCTCGCCCAGGTCTCAGGACGCCGTCGTGAATTGTCGCTGCGAACCGTCCTGGGTGCGGGGCGATGGGATCACGTGAAGCAGATCATGACTGAGGGATTCGTCCTCTCGGCCCTGGCCAATCTCCTCGGTCTCACACTTGGCGGATGGGGGCTCACCGCGCTCAAGTGGCTTGGCGGCCCGCAGGCCCGCGTGCTGACCGATGCATCGATCAACGCACGTATCCTCGCCGCCGGTGTGATCACCTCGTTCGTCATTCCCTTCGCGTTCTCGCTGCTGCCTGCACTCAGGGGCTGGAAGCCTGACGCAGAGGATCTGCGACAGGGCGGCCGTGTCATCCGTGGCCCAGGTCACCGCACACGAACTGTCCTCGTAGCGATTCAGGTCAGCCTCGCCGTCGTGCTACTGGTGCAGGTCGCCTTGCTCGGACGAATGGCGTGGACGCTTCGCAGTGCAACGTTCGGTCTCGATCCTCGACATGTGCTGACATTCAAGATGGACGTGTCACCGGAGCGCTACGCAACTCCTGACAGCGTTACGCGCTTCTACACGGCCCTCCTCGAACGCATCGAGGCGCTTCCAGGCGTCGCCTCCGCCGGAGCGATCAATCGTCTTCCGATCGCCGATCGCGATCTCACGGTGCGCGTGCAAGTGGCCGGTGCTCCCCCTGTCGCGCCGGAATCACTTCCTTCCGTCGCGCTGACGACGGTCAGCCCCGACTACTTGCGTTCGATGCGCGTTCCCGTCGTGCGCGGGCGGGTACTCGACTCTGCGGATTTCGATCGAGGGGAACCGGCCGCGCTACTCAGCGAAGATGCCGCCGGGCAACTGTGGCCGCGCGGTGACGCCATTGGCAAACGCGCGACGTTGACGATAACTGGCGAGCCGGATCGCACGGTCGTCGTAGTCGGCATCGTCGCAAATTTGAGGAGCGCCGACGTGTTCCGGCGGTCGATGGCGCAGGTCTATCTCCCGTGGACTGCCCGGCCCGATCGGACGATGTCGATCGCGATTAGGACCGATAGCGGTGATCCGCTCGCCCTGGCACCGGCCGTTCGCTCGGCGGCTGCGCTGCTCGAGCCCAACGAGCCAATCTTCGCGATGTCGTCGATGGAACAGGTGATCTTCAGCGACACCGCCAGTCAGTCCGTCCTGACCAGCCTGCTGGTGGCCGTTGGGTTCCTCGCCCTGTGTCTCGCTGCAGCTGGCATTTACGGAGTGGTGTCTTATGTCATGGTGCAGCGAACGCGCGAGATCGGAGTCCGCATGGCGCTGGGTGCGCGGCCGTCGGCCGTCCGCCGAATGGTCGTTGTCCAGGGCGCCTGGCCGGTGATTGGAGGATGGGTGCTCGGGTTGCCATTGGCGCTCCCCATTGCGTTCGCAATGGCCCGCGC
>DATCXH010000341.1:0-5478 GCA_036565925.1 Vicinamibacterales bacterium | reverse complement strand
GTGTGACGAGCCGCTCGGCAGCCTTCGCCTCAGGCATGCCGCGCAGCTCGCGTACGAGTTTGCCGATTGCGAACCCGAGCTCGACGGGACGACCGGCCTGGTCGCCATGCCAAAAGGGCATTTTGCCCGGCTCGCCAGGCGCGGGCGACACCAGCACGCGGTCGTGCGTGATCTCTTCCACGCGCCATGTCGACGCGCCGAGCGTGAACGTCTCACCGACCTGAGTCTCGAAGACCATTTCTTCATCGAGTTCGCCGACGCGGGTTGGCCGGTCGGCGCCGGCGAGGAACACTCCATACAGCCCGCGATCGGGAATCGTTCCCGCATTGGCAATCGCGACGCGCTTTGCGCCGGTGCGACCGGTGAGGCGACCCTGCAGCCGATCCCACGTGATGCGTGGACGCAGTTCGGCGAACTCGTCGGAGGGATAGCGTCCCGAGAGCATATCGAGGACGCCCTCGTATGCGCGGCGGCTCAAGTCCGCGAACGGTGCCGCGCGTCTGATAACGGCGAACAGCTCGTCAACCGACCACGTGTCGAGCGACACCATCGCGACGATTTGCTGCGCGAGCACGTCGAGCGGGTTGCGTGGGTATCGTGTCGATTCGACACGACCCTCGTGCATCGCTCGCGCGACCGCGGCGCACGCGACGAGATCGCCACGAAACTTTGGAAAGATGATGCCCTCACTGACCGCGCCCGCTTGATGTCCGGCACGTCCAATGCGCTGCAGTCCGCTGGCGACTGAGGGCGGCGCCTCGATCTGGACGACCAGGTCGATCGCGCCCATGTCGATGCCGAGTTCGAGCGATGACGTGGCGACAAGGGCTTTGATGCGGCCGGCCTTCAATAGATCCTCGACCTCGCTGCGCGCAGCGCGCGCCAGCGAGCCATGGTGCGATCGCACGAGGGGTTCTTCGGCGAGTTCGTTCAGCGACCCGGCCAGACGCTCGGCGAGACGCCGGCTGTTCACGAAGAGGAGGGTCGATCGATGCGATCGGATCAACTCGAGAAGACGCGGGTGCACCGATGCCCAGATCGACGGCCGAACCGGACCTTGTGCGGCTGGACCACTGGGCAGATCGACAGGCGCGGCGAGGCGTGCCATGTCTTCGACAGGGACCTCGATCCGCAACTCGAGTGCCTTCTTCTCCGAGGCGTCGATGACGGTGACCGGGCGATACGTTGCCGCGCTTCGTTCGCCTGCTCCGCCGGAGCCGCGCGGCGGAGGCGAATCCGTGAATTCTTGATGCAGTTCAGACTCGACCTGTTCGACTGGCAACACCTCTTTTCGCTTGCCCGCCTTTACCTTGGACGGCCTCGAGCGTCGCACCGTGCGCGACTCGGCCCCGCCGAGAAATCGCGCGACCTCTTCGAGTGGACGCTGTGTCGCTGACAGGCCAATTCGCTGAAGCGGTGGCGCGTCGCTCGATGCGGCGCGGCGAACTTCCTCGAGTCGCTCAATCGACAGGGCCAGATGCGCGCCGCGCTTGCCGGGCACGAGCGCATGGATCTCGTCGATGATCACCGTGTCCACAGTCGCCAGCCGCTCGCGTGCGTTCGAGGTGAGCAGGAGGAACAGCGATTCCGGCGTGGTGATCAGAATGTCGGCAGGGTCGCGCAGAAATTTCGCTCGCTCGAGCGCCGGGGTATCGCCCGTGCGAATCGCAATCTCCGGCATCGTGACATCCACCCCTTGCGCCCGGGCGACGTTGGCGATCCCGGCCAGCGGTGCGCGGAGGTTGCGCTCGACGTCCACCGCGAGAGCTTTGAGCGGCGAAATGTAGAGCACGCGGCAGCGCGAGCCTTTGGGCGGCACCGGCGTGAACATGAGCCGGTTCAAACACCACAGAAACGCCGCGAGCGTTTTGCCGCTGCCAGTCGGCGCGAGAATCAGTGTCGAGTTGCCGCCGGCAATCGCCGGCCATCCCAGTTGCTGCGGTCGAGTCGGCGATGGGAACGAGCTACTGAACCACGCGCGCACCGCCGGATGGAAGACCTTCATTGTGCACTGGGCATTGTGCCTTGTGCATTGGGCATTGTGCATTGAGCATTCGGCATTAGATAATTCATAGATATGGGTGATGCCGGAGAAGGGCTCGTCGATGCGGAATCCCGCCTCGCCGAGCGCATGGAAGAACGAGAACAGGAACGTCGCAAGGCGCGTCAGGCTGCAAAGGGTCCAGACCCTGAGCAGGTCCGGCAACTCGAGTCGCTGCGCTTAGCGCGGACCGAGATGCAACGGCAACTCGAGGTGGCAACGCATCCGGCGCGGAAGCAGCAGTTGTCCCAGGCGATAGCCGAGCTCGACAAGCGGATTACGACGCTGTCGAAGTAGGTATGGAGGGTGGCCAAAGCCCTCTATTACCATCAGGTCACCAAACACCACTTCAACCGGTTCGCGCGATCGCTCGGCTATCTGGATTGGGCCACCCAGCCTGATCCGTTTCGGCGGTACGACGGCGCGCCGGTGACCCCCCTTTCTC
Organism: Vicinamibacterales bacterium; assembly: GCA_036565925.1. Taxonomy (GTDB): domain Bacteria; phylum Acidobacteriota; class Vicinamibacteria; order Vicinamibacterales; family UBA2999; genus Gp6-AA40. Next base: position 2,992 of record DATCXH010000341.1, on the reverse strand, counting down.
GCGACATCGTCGCGGGCGAGCAGAGCTACGCCTCGCTCTACCAGAGGAATCGCCGGTCGTGCACGTTCGATGACCGTTCGATCGCGGAGTTTCTGCGCTGCTCGATGGGATTGTCGGCGTGGAAGCAATACCGCCAATCGCGATGGGCACTGCGCGTCAATCCGTCGAGCGGCAACCTGCATCCCACCGAGGCCTACCTCGTTCGTGACGGCGACGTGTATCACTACGCGCCGCGAGAGCACGCCCTCGAGCATCGCGCGCGGATCGATCGAGCCGCATGGGACGCATTCACCGGCGGGAGAGATGGATGTCTCGTCGCGCTGACCTCGATTTTGTGGCGTGAAGCATGGAAGTACGGCGAGCGCGCGTTCCGCTACTGCCAGCACGACACCGGCCACGCGCTTGCCGCACTGCGTCTGGCCGCCTCGATGCTGGGCTGGACCGTGACGATTCTTCCGCGCTGGTCCGACGCATCTCTTTCGACATTGCTCGGCGTTGATCGTGACGACGACTTTGATCGAGCGGAACGCGAGGAACCCGAGTGTCTCGCAGTTGTCACCGCTGGTGAGGTTGCGCCCTGGATGCTCGCAGATCCCGCGCCGCTCGCTGCGGCTGCGCGGAACGCGGCGTGGTGCGGTCGTGCGAATCGTCTCAGCTCTGATCACGCTGAGTGGCCGGTGATCGACGAGGTGGCTGAGGCGACTCGTTACCCTGGTGTCGCCTCGTCAACTCCTCTGTCTTCGCGCGCAGAGACCGAGGCGCGCTTCGGCGAGACTTCGCACGTCCTCGCGAGGAACGTGATTCTTCAACGCCGCAGCGCGGTCGCCTTTGATGCGAAATCGCGACTCGACCGCGACGTTTTCTTGTCGATGCTCGCGCGTCTGCGTCCGGGCGCGCCGCCATGGGACGCGATCGATTGGCCGCCGCACGTGCATCTGGTTCTGTTCATTCACCGCGTCGAGGGTATCGCGCCAGGCGTGTACGCCTACCTGCGCGATCCCGCAGTACTCGACGAGTGGCGCGGTGCAATGCGTCCTGAATTCCTCTGGGAGCCCATTACGCCTTCGCCTGATCGCTTCGGCGAGACAGGCCCCGCTCTGTTTTTGCTGTTTCCAGGCGACGTGACCTTTACGGCGAATCGGCTTTCGTGCGACCAGGAGATCGCCGCCGACGGTTTCTTCAGTCTCGGGATGATCGCGCGCCTCGCGTCCGCGCTGCATGAGCGTGGCGAGTGGTTCTACCGGCGACTCTTTTGGGAGTGCGGGATGATCGGGCAGGTGCTCTATCTCGAGGCCGAAGCCGCCACCGCGAGAGGCACCGGCATCGGCTGTTTCTACGACGATGCGGTGCACGAGCTGCTGGCGTTGTCAGACGACCGTTGGCAAAGCCTGTATCACTTCTCGATGGGCGTCCCTGTCGAAGACACTCGCTTGACAACCGAACCGGGGTATTCTTAGGCGCCTTTTCACGGAGGGACCTATGTTCCGCTACGGTTGTGCGGCGTTCCTGGTCCTCGCGGCAGCTTCGGTCGGAAGCCATCCGCACATATCGGCGCAGACCGCTCCGGTCACATTCAACAAAGACGTTCTGCCGATCCTCGAGAAGAACTGCCAGTCGTGTCATCGGGCCGGACAGATGGCGCCGATGTCGCTGGTGACATTCCGCGACGCGCGCCCGTGGGCACGGGCGATGAAAAGCAAGGTCGAGAGCCGCCAGATGCCGCCATGGTTTGCCGATCCTGCGCACGGCGAGTTCGTCAACGACCGATCGCTCTCGACGCGCGACATCGAGACGATTGCCAAATGGGCCGATAGCGGCGCGCTCGAAGGCGATCCCAGGGACGCGCCCACTCCGATCAATTGGCCGTCGGACGGTTGGCAAATCAAGCCCGACATCGTGGTCCGCGGACCTGAGTTCCGCGTGCCCGCGCGCACGCCGAATGACGTCGTCGAGTGGGTGACGTTTCTCATTCCGAGTGGGTTCACCAGAGACACGTGGATCACGTCGCTCGAGATCAAGCCGAGCGAGATGGCGGTGACGCATCACATCTGCTTCACGTTCGAACCGCATCGGCCCAACGCCAAGTACTACGTGGCGAACTGGTCGGAGTCGCCGCGTGACGATCAGGGCGTGGCCATCCGTAACACGACCGCGACGCCGTCACCGCCGCGAGCTGGAGGACCGCCTGCGCGTACGGCGTCTGGCCGCACGGCAGCTGCGGATTCTGGTGGCGGCTTCAACTGCTGGGTACCTGGTCGCGCCGCAGACGACTATCGTCCGTTTGGCGCCGGCAAACTCGTTCCGGCAGGCAGCGACATCTCATTCCAAGTCCATTACACACCGAACGGCAAGGACGTCGTCGATCGTCCGCTGATCGGATTCACGGTTGCCGACAAGGCGCCTGAGAAGCGCTGGATGTCGTACGGCATCGTCGGCGGCGGGCCGGAGTTTGCGATTCCGCCGAACGAGGCGAATTACAAGAGTCCGGAGTTCGAGCTCGAGTTCACTGCCGATGTGGAGCTTGTCGAGTTCATGCCGCACATGCACGTGCGCGGCAAGTCGATGACCTATCGTCTTGTGTATCCGGATGGCCGTGAACAGATTCCGTTGAGCGTGCCCAAGTACGATTTCAATTGGCAACTGCTGTATCAGCCGCGCCAGCCGATCCGCGTCCCGAAGGGAACCAAGTTGTACGTGGACGCGTACTACGACAACTCGCGAGCCAACCGACACAATCCCAATCCCGAGCGAACGGTGTATCTCGGTCGCATGACGTGGGAAGAGATGATGGCGCCGTTCTTCGGTGTGCTCATCGACTCTGGCACGGATCCGAGCAGCGTCCTCAAGCTCGGTCGCTACCTCGTGTCGGGAGGCGGTGCGTGATCGTGCGCGCGTCGTCGTTGGTCGTCGTCGCGCTTGTCGGGCTTGCTGCGACGCTGTCCGCGCAGGATGGCGGCAAGCGGGCGACGGGAAACCCGACGCCGGGCATCGA
>DATCXH010000718.1:0-2209 GCA_036565925.1 Vicinamibacterales bacterium | reverse complement strand
TTGTCCTGTCGGGAGCCAATGAACGACGCAGTCTCCCGGTGGTCGCGCCCGCCTCCGCCGAAGGCGTCGGCGCGGCACACCTTCACCACGGGTTGGTCGTCCACTCGAAGCGTGATGACTTGCACAAGTCCTGGAGCGCGGTGCCAGGATCGCAGTCACTTCCGTATCGCGAGCGTGACGGCGAAGAGGATAAGAACGACGCCGAGCATGCGATTGATGAGAACGGCTGATTGCGACAGGCGACGGCCAACCATCGGCATTTGCAGTGTCCACACGAACAGCAGCCAGAAGAGCGCGCTCACTGTCATCATGACGGTCACGAGCAGCATGGTCTGCGGGATCGACACGTCGGGCGTAATGAGCTGCGTGAACACGCCAAGGTAAAAGAGACTGCCTTTCGGATTCAGGAGGTTGTTCCACAGTCCCTGCCAGTACGCCGAGTGCCAACGTGCCGCGCGCGGTCGATCGGTGGCCGGTACTCCAGCCTCCGGCTGCCGAAAGCTTTGAATGCCGAGAAACACCAGGTAGAGAGCACTGGCAATTCGCATGGCGTTGTATGCGGGTTGACTGCGCAGGAGCAGCACAGCGACGCCGAACACACAATAGCCAATGTGCACGAGGTTGCCAGAGAGGACACCGACGGCAGTCAGGGCGCCATGCCAGCGACCGCCGGCCAACGTGTTCCGCATCACCAGAAACATGTCTGGGCCCGGGCTCAGCATGCACAGCGTGGTGACACCGACGAGGAGCAGTAGCTTTTCGGTCATGGCCGCGCCGCACCCAACGGTACCAGGAGCCGACGTGTCCCTGATCGGGCAAGCTTACGACCGGCGGTGCCGATCCTGACGCTTTGCCCCCTGCAGTTCCCAGTTGAAGTCGTAGAACACACGCAACCGATTACCGTCCAGATCCGCCACCCTGAACTCACGAAGATTCCACGGTCTGTCCTCGACCGCTTCGATGATTCTCGCCCCGGCATGCTGCCAGGCGTAACTGGTGCTGCGTCGGCGGCGTAACCAGCCCGGTGATGCTACGCCGTCAATGAAGTGAATCACCGGTGGCGGTTGCGCGCTAGCGACGATGGCGCAAGCCCGACCCGGGCCAGAGGGACGCCGAGCATGGCAAGCAGGATGACCGCGGTTCGCAGACGATCGGCATCGAACCACAGGCCCGTACGCACGATCCCCCACACGACCATTCCCAGCGCCAGAAACGACGCCGTTCCCACCAGCCAGATGAGTAGGTACGCGTGCCCGTAGCGTCGAGACACGCGGCGCCAGATGTAGACCGCCAGCGAGCCTTTCACGCAGAGGGCAATGACGATCGCCCATACGAACACTGCGAAAGACTCCGGATCGCGAAGCAGCCAGACCAGCCGTCCCGCATGAAGCGGAACGCCAGTTACGAGAGCGATAAGGGAGAAGGCCGAGGCCAGAAACAACAGGCGCCTCCCTGACAAGCCGCTCCACAGGTGGCTCACGAGCGATCTCCACGTGAGGAACATCCCTCCGACCGGGGCGAGGACAGCGAGTTCGTACATCACTCCAACTGAGGTTTCGGCGACGAGCTGCCTCCCGAGCCGGCTCACGAGATCGAAATTGGCCCACAACGAAAGCCACAAGGCGAGAAAGACGAGAACGACTACCCATGCCAGCGCCGCACTCGCCGCGGCGACCTTCACTTTGATCGCGACAAGATCCTGCGAGCTCAACGGCCGAACGGCGACGAACGCGGGCAGGCCGAGATCCTCGGACCAGAACGTCGGCTTGGAGAACGCCACACCGATCGGAAGGGCGAGGAGGATTGGCGTCGCCAGCGTTCCGATGAGAAGCCAGAGCGTGTAGCGTGCGTCGCCACGTATCAGCCACGACGCCGGCGCAAGGACTATAAGCACAATGCCGCTGACGACCGCAGGCAATACGGTTCCTGACGCGCGCCATTCGTACCAGAAGTGAGCGCCAGAAGACGTGGCAAACCGTCTCCCTCTCGACGTTTGCACGTCGGCACGTGAGACGACGCTCTTCACGTGCTCCGACATCCAGTCGATGACCGACTCGAGCCGGGCACTGGCGCGTCCACCGCCCGCCCTGGCGCCCGCCACGTGCGTCCATGTCAGCACGAACGCAACGAGAGCAAGACCGGCGACGAGTCCCGCCAGGACGATCTCCGAACGCCACGGCGGAGCCGGTGTCGGTGGAAACGACGGCAG
>DATCXH010000704.1:0-2142 GCA_036565925.1 Vicinamibacterales bacterium | reverse complement strand
TTCGGGAGCGCGCTGAACGACTTCGGTGTCGAACCGTTTCTGCACGCGTTGTTGACGCTCGCGCCGCCGCCCGGGCCGCGAGAAAGCAGCGCTGGACTTATCAGTCCTGGCGATGTCGACTTCTCGGGATTTGTGTTCAAGATTCAGGCAAACATGAACCCGCGTCACCGTGATCGCGTGGCGTTTGTGCGGGTGTGTTCGGGCCGGCTGTCGAAGGACATGCTCGTGACCAACACCCGGCTCGGCTCCGAGCTCCGGCTCACGCGCGTGTATCGATTCTTCGGACGCGATCGGGAGATCGTTCCGGAGGCGTTTCCCGGGGATGTGGTGGGCGTCGTGAACCCTGGTCGTATCGCAATTGGTGACACGCTCTGCGCAGGCCGTCTCGTCGAGTTTCCGCGGATACCACGGTTCCCGGCGGAACAGTTTGCGGTCCTGCAACCGTCGGACGTCCGTCACAAGAAATTTGACGAGGCCGTTGCACAGCTCGCGGAAGAAGGCCTCATGCAGGTTTTCATGCCGACCTCCGGGACACGGAATCCCATTATCGGCGTCATCGGAAGCCTGCAACTCGACGTGGTCGAGGCACGCATGCTGTCCGAGTACGGCATCCCCTGCAGCGTCGATCGGCTCCCGCACATCGCCGCGCGGTGGCCCGTGCAGAAGACCGACAAACCGCTGATTCTGCCAACGTCTGGCGTGCGACAGGCCGTGGACTTACAGCACCGCGAGGTCCTCGTGTTCGAGGCGCAATGGGTGCTGCAATATACGCTCGAAAAAAACCCGCACATCGACTTCCGCGAGTCGATGTAAGCCTCACCCAAGATCGCCCTTCGCCACACGCACCATCGCCGCGAGGCTGCGCTCGACATCCTCGTCCGTCGTCGCCCACGACGACACGCTGATGCGCATGGCGGTGTGCCCCTGCCACACCGTGACGCCGACCCAGCATGTGCCGTCGGCCTGGATTGCCGCAATCGCCCGGCGTGTCTTCTCGGCATCACCGAACGACACCAGGACCTGATTGATGACGACGTCGTTGAGGATTGCGCAACCGACGCGTCGGAGACCGTCGGCAAATCGCGTCGCATGCCGGCACGACCGCTCGACGAGTTCGGCCAGTCCGTCACGACCGAGCGAGCGCAGCGCGGCCCAGACCTCGACGCCGCGGGCGCGCCGTGAGAACTCGGGCGTGTAGTCAAATGGATCGCGACGCTCGCCGCGCACGAGGTACGCCGCTGATGTGCTCATCGCACCGCGCAGGTGCTGCGGGTCGCGGACGAACACGATACCGCTGTCGTACGGCACGTTGAGCCACTTGTGCGCATCGGTCGCCCATGAATCGGCGTCACCGTAGCCCGCAAGGAGATGCGCTCGCGCCGGAGCGGCCTTCGCCCACAGCCCGAATGCGCCATCGACGTGTACCCACGCACCGGCACGTCGCGCGTGCGGGATAATCGCATCCGCGCGATCGAACGCGCCGGTATTCACGTTGCCGGCTTGAATGCAGAGGATGGTGTGATCGTCGAGCGGCGGTAACGCATCCGCCCGCATCCGTCCTTGCTCGTCCACTGGCACCCGCACCACGCGATCGCGTCCGAGCCCGAGCAGGCCAAGCGCTTTGAGCACACTCACGTGCACTTCGTCGCCGACGACGACGGTAACAGGTGGCGCAGCGAAGAGACCTTGCTTCTCGACATCCCATCCCTTACGCGTGAACAGGGCGTGTCGGGCTGCTGCCAGCGCGGAGAAGTTTGCCATCGTCGCGCACGTCACGAAGCCTGTTCCACAGCCGTCGGGTAGCCCGAGCACGTCGAGCATCCACCTCGTCGCAACTTCCTCGAGCCGCGACGCGGCAGGCGACTGGATGAAGCCGCCTGCATTCTGATCCCACGCGCCGGCAAGCCAGTTCGCGGCAAGCGTTGCCGGCAATGAACTGCCAACGACGAACCCGAAATACCGTCCCCCGGATGTCGCGACGGTGGCGGGTGATGCGATGTCGTCGAGGAGCGCGAGGACAGCCACGTCATTTTGGGGAGCGGTGGGCAACGCTTCATCGAGTTGTCCGAGTGCGTCCAGCGCCGCCGGCGTCGGCCACACGGGCCGATTCGCTACGTCGCGCCGATAGCGAATCGCCCGCGC
>DATCXH010001013.1:0-2799 GCA_036565925.1 Vicinamibacterales bacterium | reverse complement strand
GCGCATCGTGTCGTCGAACGCGCAGCCGCGCTCGGCGACTTCACAACGATGACACCCGATCGCGCCCGCGAGCTCGCCGCGAAGTACGACCTGGACTACCTCGTCACCGAAGCGCGGCTCGACTTACCATTCGCCTACGAGAACAGCCAGTTCCGAGTCTACACGTTGAAGCCGTAGGTATCGGTTCACGGGTTCATTCATATCGCAACGCCTCCATCGCACCAATCCGCGTCGCACGGCGAGCCGGCACGTAGCACGCGGCGAGGCCGACGATCGCAAAGAGTGTTGCCGCACCGGCAAACATCAACGCATTGGGCGGTGGCGTACCGAAGCGAGCGCCGGAGAGCACTTGACCGGCGCCAGCCCCGAGCAACAATCCAATCGCGGATCCGATCGCGACGAGCGTCATTCCCTGCCGCAGCACCATCCCCATGACCGCTGTCCGGTCGGCGCCCAAGGACAGTCGAATGCCGATCTCGCGAGTTCGTTGCGTGACCGTGTACGCCGTGACGCCGTAGATGCCGATGGCCGCCAGCAGCAGGCCGATGATACCGACGCTGCCAGCGACGGCCGCGCCGATGCGCAGTTGTGTCTCGACCGGACCGTTCTGCTGACTCTCGAGTGACCGCGCGTCGAGCACCGGCAGATTCGGATTCATTGAGCTGACGATGGCGCGGACGTCCGCGGAGAGGGATCGGCCATCAGCGGTTCTCGCCAGAAGCGTCAAGGCCGTTTGCGGCCGCCAATGCAAAGGCACGTAGAGATTCAGAGGAGCCGTCCGCTCCGGGCCGCTGGCGCGAACGTCTCGCACGACGCCAATGACTGTCACCGGCACGGGACGCCCGACGCCAGTCAGGGTGAACTCGGTGACCATGAACGCCCGCCCGATCGGGTCAGCACCGGGCCAGAGCTGTCGCGCGGCGCTCTCGCCGAGAATGGCCACCGGAGGAGCGTTCGACACATCGTCGGCGCTGAAATCGCGGCCAGCGAGCAACGGGATTCGCAGCGTGCCGAAATAGCCGGGATCCACGAGCGTCCAGTTGAGAAAGAAGTACTGGCCGCGCGGAGGTGTCACGCCGGGCACTGTGATCCCTCCGAAGCTCATACCTCCGGGGCCAGGCGCACGGTCGGCGAGCGTGGCCTGCTCCACGCCGGGCAGCGCGCGCACCCGATCGAGGACTTCGCGTGCGAAGACCGCACCTGTCGTCGCCGTGTATCCCGCCATCGTGAGATCGAGGCCCGCGGTCTCGACACTGCGCGCATCGAAGCCCCGGTCGACACGCGTAACGCGATTCAGCCCGCGGACGAGAATGCCCGCGGTGATGACGAGCAGAATGCTGAAGGCCACCTGGCCAACCACGAACGCGTTGCGAAGGCGCAGTTTGTCGACGGGTGGCTGAGCGTCATCTTTGAGTGCGGACACGACGTCGGCCCTCGAGCCGCGCCAGGCGGGCGCGAGGCCGGACAATAGTGCCGCCACAAGCGAGAGCGTCAACCCGAAGATGAGCACGCGTGCGTCGATCGCGATCGCGAGGTTCACTGGAAGCGGAAATGCCGGGAGGAATTTCAGCACGAGCGATGTCAGCCCACGCGCCAACAGGAGGCCACCTGCGCCGCCCAGCAAGAACAACATGACCGTTTCGGTCAGCAGCTGCCGCATCAGCCTCCTTCGTCCCGCGCCGATTGCGACCCGCAGCGCGATCTCGCGCCGGCGGGTCGTGGCGCGAGCCACCAGCACGCCGGCAAGGTTGGCGCACGCAATCATCAGGACGATGGACACGAGCGACATGAGCAGGGCGAAAAAGCCCGCGGCTGCGAGGCGGAGGCCGGACGGGATCGGAGAGGGGGCTGCCACGCGCCACACCGTTCGGCTGCCGCCCTCTGGCCGTCCGGCTGTGCCGGACCCGAAGTCGATCGCAATCTTCGGCGGCGACTCCCGTTCAATCGCCGCACCGAAGGTGGCGACTTCGTCTGCCGCCTGACGACGCGTCGCGTTGCGCGCGAGGCGGCCGCCGACGATCAGTTGCCAGTTGGTCGGTCCAGTCGCCGGGCTGAAGTTCACCAGCGTGTCCGGCTTCAGCGACGGAATCATGACCGCTGGAATCCACGCATCGGGCGCGAGCACGCTCATGCCGCGAAAGGCACCATCGGCGATGCCAACCACAGTCAGCGGGAAACCGTTGAACGACACCGTGCGTCCGACAACCGCCTGGTCACGATTGAATCGCGTCGTCCATAACGCCTCGCTCAACACGACCATCGGGCTTCCGCCAGCGACTTCACGGTCGCTGCGGCCGAACAGCCTGCCGGCTGCGGCGCGCACACCGAGCACGTCGAAGTAGTTCATCGTGACGAAGCTCGCGAACACTCGTTCGCTGCCGCCGTCTGCCCGCAGACTGACCGGCTCGAGGTTCAGCTCGTAGCCATACACGTCGTCCAGTGTCCGGGCGCTCTTCTTCAGCGACAAGTACGCGGCATATGGGATCTGCTCGATGCCGAAGTCGCCTTCCTCAACCCGGGCAATCTCAACGAGGGTCGACGGGTCCGACACGCCCGGAGGGACAGTGAGGAGCAGTCCATTCGCGACACTGAAGACCGTGGTCGTGGCGCCAATCCCAATCGCGAGCGATGCCGCAGCGGTCAGCGCGAAGATTGGATTGCGCCGCAGGAGCCGGGCGGCATAGCGCACATCCTGCGCGAGCGTCTCGACGAACGAACCGGCGCGGACATCGCGCACCTGTTCCTTGACCGACTCCACCTGCAATTCGATCCCAGCCGCGCGCCGCGCGGCATCTGACG
>DATCXH010000327.1:0-4237 GCA_036565925.1 Vicinamibacterales bacterium | reverse complement strand
CGGGTTCGGCGTTCCGCGAATCCTGAACCCCAAAGCCCGAACCCCGAACCCTTGAACCCCGAACTCGAACTATGAACATGAACTCGGAACCTGGAACGCGGAACATGGAACCGTCACATCGCACGTTTCGCATCGGTCAGATCGTTCCCAGCTCGAACACGACGATGGAGACGGAGATCCCGGCGATTCTCCGCGGCCGGGAATCGGTCGAGCCGGAGCGCTTCACCTTCCACTCCAGCCGCATGCGGATGAAGAAGGTGACGAAGGAAGAACTCGCGGCAATGGATGCCGACTCGGATCGGTGCGCGGCGGAGCTTGCCGACGCGCGCGTGGACGTCCTCGGCTACGCCTGTCTCGTCGCGATCATGAGCATGGGGAAGGGCTATCACTGCCAGTCGCAGGATCGTCTGCAGAAAGTCACCGCACGCGAAGGCGCGCCCGCACCCGTCGTCACCAGCGCCGGCGCCCTGGTCGACGGTCTGCGAACGCTGAAGGCAAAGAAGATCGCTATGGTCGCGCCGTATGTGCAGTCGCTTTGCACGATGGTGGCCGAATACATCGAGCACGAAGGCATCGAAGTCGTCGATCGCATCGCCCTCGAAATCCCCGACAACCTTGAAGTCGGACGACGCGATCCGATGGCGCTGGTGGACATCTACAAGCGGCTGAAGCTGGATGGCATCGATGCGCTCGTCCTGTCGTCGTGCGTGCAGATGCCGTCGCTTGCCGCGATCCCCATCGTCGAGCAGGAGTGCGGGCTGCCGGTGGTGTCAGCCTCGGTGTGCACGACGTATCAGATGCTGCAGAAGCTTGGATTGCGAACCTACGCTCCTAATGCGGGTGCATTGTTGTCCGGTCGGTATTAGGCGGGTCCAAGAACAGGACCCGCCCCACGGGTGTCATATGCATAGTCGTTCAGTGGTCTCGGTGGTCTTTTTCTTACTCATCGCGTTCACGGCGGTTCCGGCGTCAGCCCAGATCGACTTCTCCGGCGAGTGGGCGCCTCGTTTCTGGGAGGATCAGCCGGAGCGCGTCCCGGGTCCGGAGCTTGGCGACTATCTCGGCATTCCGATCAGCGAAGCGGCGCGTGAGCGCGCCGATACGTGGGACGCCTCGATTCAGACGCTGCCGGAGTGGCAGTGTCGTCCGCACTCGGCCGACTACATCTGGCGGGGGCCGTCGAACCTGCGCATCTCCAAAGAAGTCGATCCGGTCTCGCGCGAGATCACGGCGTTTCATGCCGAGTGGCTACGGTCGGTGGACCGCGCAATCTATCTTGATGGCCGTCCGCATCCGCCCGCCGATGCGCTGCACACGTGGGCGGGATTCTCGACGGCAAAGTGGGACGGTGACATGCTCACCGTCACCGTCACGCACCTGAAGGAAGGGTATCTCCGGCGCAATGGATTGCCGCGCAGCGACAAGGCGACGCTCACCGAGCACTGGATTCGCAACGGCGACCTCCTCACGGTGATGACGATCGTGAACGATCCTGTCTACCTCACCGAGCCGTTCGTACGCACGACGGACTACGAGCTCGATCTGCGACAGCAGGTGCCACCGTACCCGTGCGGCGTGGTGCAGGAGGTCGATCGCAAGAAAGGCGAGGTTCCGAGTTTCCTGCCAGGCACCAACCCGTATACGACCGAGTTCGCCACGAAACACAAGCTGCCCGCCGATGCGACGCGTGGCGGTGCCGACACAATGTATCCGGACTTTCTCGCCAAGGGCCGTACGTCGCCGATCGCGCCGCCGGTTGCGCCGGCCGCGACGACATCGACGCCAGGGATCCAGATCCTGCCGGTGCGTGGCAATGTCTACATGCTGCTCGGGGCTGGAGGCAACATCACCGTCTCGGTCGGGCGCGACGGTGTGCTGATGGTCGATGCCGGTCGCGCGCAGATGACCGATCAGGTGCTGACCGCCATCCGCCAATTGCAGAGCGATCTCGATCTGCGCGACACGCCGATCCGCAGCGGCGCGGAAACGCGATCGAGCGTGGCGAGCCGTAACACTGAGCCCCCGGCCAAGCCGATCCGCTACATCGTCAACACCAGTGCCGATCCCGATCACGCTGGCGGCAATGAGAAGGTGCGGATGGCCGGTCGTACGTTCACCGGTGGCAACGTCGCCGGCAACATCGCCGATGCTGGCGAAGGCGCCGCAATTCTCGCGCACGAGAACGTGCTGCAGCGACTGCTCGAGCCTGAAGCCGGAGAGCAGAAAGCGCCGCCCGATGCGCAGCCGACCGACACCTACTACACCGACGGCATGAAGCTGAGTCACTTCTTCAATGGAGAAGGGATTCAGTTGATCCATCAGCCGTCGGCGCACACGGAGGGCGACAGCCTCGTGTGGTTCCGCGGCTCAGACATCATCGCCGCGGGTGACATCTATTCGACCGTGTCGTACCCGGTGATCGACGCGAAGCATGGCGGCACCATCAACGGCGTCATCGACGGACTGAATCGCATCCTCGACCTCTCAGTGGCGGAGTTCAGGACCGAGGGCGGCACGTTAGTAATTCCTGGACATGGCCGTCTCAGTGATTCGGCCGACGTTGCCTACTACCGCGATATGGTCACGATCATTCGCGATCGCGTGAAGGCCATGATCGACAAGGGCATGACGCTCGAACAGGTGAAAGCCTCGCGGCCGACCAGCGACTACGAGCCACGCTACGGTGCGACGTCGGGCCCGTGGACCACCGATATGTTTGTCGAAGCGGTGTACACGACGCTTGGCGGCGGCAAGAAGCCGGCCCCGGCGCCATCATCCGCACGGGGGAAGAAGTGAGGGTCGTCGCACTCGTTCTTCTTGCCTCCGCCGTTCTCGCCGCGCAAGGCCGGCAAGGTGGAGGCGCGCCGGCGACCGCGCGCGCTGCCGCACCGATCGATCTGACAGGCACGTGGGTGTCGGTCGTCACTGAAGACTGGCGCTGGAGGATGCGCACACCGGAGAAGGGCGACTACGCGAGCGTGCCGCTCAACGCCGCGGGCACCAAAGCCGCTGACGCGTGGGATCCCGCGCAGGACACCGCCGCGGGGGAACAGTGTCGAGGCTACGGCGCGGCGGCGATCATGCGTCTGCCGGGGCGCATCCGTATTTCGTGGGACAACGACACGACATTGAAGATCGAGACCGAGGCTGGGACGCAGACGCGCCTGCTGAACTTTGGCGCGCCCGCGGAGCTTGCCCGCCGTAGCCCAGCGGGGGACGGCGGGCCGTCCTGGCAGGGAACATCGGTCGCCAACTGGCAGTTGGCTGGCGGGGGACGACGGGGTGGTGGCGCCGCGCGCGGTGGGTCGCTGCGTGTCGTGACGACGAACCTGCGTCCCGGCTATTTGCGAAAGAACGGTATACCCTACAGCGCGAATACACGACTCACCGAGTACATCAACCGTACGACCGAGGCGAATGGTGATGCGTGGCTCGTGGTGACAACGGTCGTGGAAGACCCGCAGAATCTGACGTCGCGGTTCGTAACCAGCTCGCACTTCAAGAAGGTCCCTGATGGTTCCGCCTGGAGTCCGACGCCATGCTCCGCATCCTGACTCTCCGCCTTCGCCAACGGCTACGGCGAGACTCGCGCTCGCTCGCTGCGCGAGCGGCGCTCGGCCTGGTACTGCTGTTCGCCATCGCGCTTCCGCGTTCATCGTCTGCACAGGCCGCAGCCGACGTGCAGGCCGGCAAGGTGCTCTTCGGACACCTGTGCGTCACGTGCCACGGGGTTGAAGGTGGCGGCGGCGCCGGGCCGCCGCTGAACCGAGCGAAGCTGGTGAATGCGCCCGATGACGCCGCGCTGCGCACGATTATCGCGGACGGGATCCCGGCCCGCGGCATGCCGCGGGTGCGCCGCACGCTCGACTTCGAGCAGCGACAGCTTGTCGCCTATGTGCGATCGCTCGGGCGAACCACGCGGCCTGCGATCCGTGGCAACGCGACGAAGGGAACGGAACTCTACGCCAAGCTCAATTGCGCCTCCTGCCACATCGTCAAGGGACAGGGCGGCACACTGGGCCCGGAGCTCACCGACATCGGCGTCCAGCGTGGACCGCAGTATTTACGGCAGGCGCTCGTCGAACCCGGCGCGGTGTTGCCAAACAGCACGCTCGGCGTACAGGGGCCGGGCTACAGTGAGTTTCTGCCTGTGCGCGTGGTGATGAAGGACGGCGCCGAAGTGCGCGGAATCCGGGTCAACGAGGATCTGTTCAGCATTCAGGTGCGCGACCTGAGT
>DATCXH010000883.1:0-3776 GCA_036565925.1 Vicinamibacterales bacterium | reverse complement strand
GCGGGGCAGCCTCTTCCACGAGATTCAGGCGCAGTTCTTTCGCGAGATGGATCGGCGCGGTGAGCTGCCGATCACAGCTGGGTCAATCGGCGGCGCGCGCAGCGTTCTGCAGGACGTGATCACGGGCGCCGCAATGAGCTGGCACGACGACCTCGCACCGGCAGTCGAACGCGTGTGGGTTGATGAGATCGCGTCCATCGGGCGAGATCTGCGGGCATGGCTCGAATCGGTGGCTCGCGATGGTGCCGAATGGCTGCCCAAGTACTTCGAATTCGGGTTCGGTGAGGTGCCCGGTGAACGCGATCCACACAGCACGCCGGAGCCCATCGTATTGGCAGGCGGTTTCAAGCTGAAGGGCGCCATCGATCTCATCGAAGAGCATCGTCAGACGAAGGTGCTACGCCTGACGGATCACAAGACCGGGCGCAAGCCCGATCGCATCGACAAGGTGATCATCAACGGCGGGTCCATGCTGCAGCCGGTGCTCTATGCGATGACGATCGAGGCTGCGCTCGGCCAGCCGGTCTATTGCGGCCGGCTGTACTACTGCACGTCGGCCGGTAGCTTCTACTCACACGAGATCCCGCTCAATGAATACACCCGTGAGGCCGGTCTCGAGGTGCTGCAGGTCGTCGATCGCGCGATCGAGCGCGGGTTCCTGGCGCCGGCCCCGACCGAAGAGGCGTGCGGCCGATGTGATTTCCGCCCGGTGTGCGGACCAGGCATGTTCAATCGGATTCTTCGCAAACCGCAGAACGAGCTTGCCGACCTTGAAGCGCTGAGGAACCGGCCATGACAGCCGCGCGACGAACTGATGCCGAGTCGCGACGACTCATTCGCGAGAACCTGGACGACACGCTGGTCGTCGAAGCCGCAGCCGGAACCGGCAAGACGACGGAGTTGGTGAATCGGATTGTGCGCGTGCTCGCCGAGGGACGCGCCAACGTGCGGGAAATCGTTGCGGTGACGTTCACCGAGAAGGCGGCCGGTGAATTGAAGCTGCGCCTCCGAGAGCACCTCGAAACGGAACGGCAGCAGGCGACCAGACGCGACGTGGCGGCGCGGTTGGACGAGGCCGTGCAAAACCTCGAGGAAGCGCACGTCAGCACGATTCATGGGTTCTGCGCCGACCTGCTGCGCGAGCGTCCTGTTGAAGCGCGCGTCGATCCGTTGTTCCGCGTGCTGACCGAAGGTCAAGCCGAGCGTCTCTTCAACGAAGCGTTTGCCGGCTGGTTCCACTCCATCCTCGAGTCGCCGCCGGAGGGCGTGCGGCGCTCGCTCCGTCGCACCAGTCGTGGCTCGCGTCCCGGTGATGTCGACGAAGACGGTCCGATGGAGCGGCTGCGCCGCGCCGCGTTCGACCTGGCCGAATGGCGCGACTTCCGGGCTCCGTGGACTCGCGAGCCGTTCGATCGCGAGGGCTCGATCACGGCGATCCTGTCGCTCGTGCATGCACTTGCCGATGTCTCGAGGTCTCCGTCCTATGGCGGCGACAACCTGTTTCTCGACACCGAGCCGGTGCGGCGACTCAGTGCCGATCTCGTCGGCGCGCCCCCGTCCGAAACCAGCGCAGACTTCGACGGCCTCGAGTCGCAGTTGGTGGACCTTCGGCGCAATCGCGACTTCAAGCGAGGACGGAAGGGGAGTGGCCCCACCTATGCCAAAGGCGTTCCGCGCGCACGCGTGCTCGAGGCGCGGGATCTCCTGACGTATGCGCTCGATGATTTCCAGTTACGTGCCGACGCGGATCTGGCGGCGCTGCTGCACGACGAGCTGCTCGAATGCGTCGATCGCTATCGGCATCTCAAGGCGCGCGAGGGCGCGCTCGACTTTCTCGATCTGCTGCTGCACGCGCGCGATCTGATCCGCGACAACACGACCGTCCGCAACCATTTCCAAACCCGCTTCCGCTGCCTGTTCGTAGACGAGTTCCAGGATACCGATCCGCTTCAGGCGGAGATCCTCCTTCTGCTGGCCTCGCGGGATCCCGGCGAGAGGCGATGGCAGCACGTGGACCCGGTCCCGGGAAAGTTGTTCCTCGTTGGCGATCCGAAGCAATCGATCTACCGGTTCCGCCGCGCGGACGTCCACATCTACAGGCAGGTCTGTGAGCAGTTGGTCGAACGAGGCGCCAAACCCGTAGAGCTGCGCAAGAGCTTTCGCGGCGTCGAAAACCTGCAGCGTGTGATCAACGCGGCGTTCGCGCCGGTCATGGACGGGAACGTCGATACCAGGCAGGCGCACTACGTGCCGCTCGAGCCATCGCGCACCGATCATCCGGCTCAACCCTCGGTCGTCGTACTCCCAGTGCCGAGGCCCTATGCGCAGCGCTTCATCTCGACTCGCGCCATCGAGGAGTCATTGCCGGACGCGGTCGGCGCCTATGTCGAGTGGCTGGTGACACAGAGCGGGTGGACGGTGACCGAGCGCCGCGATTCGAGCAAACGTGTCAAGCTCGAATCGCGCCACATCTGCATCCTGTTCCGTCGCTTCGTCAGCTACGGTGAAGACATCACGCGTGCGTATGTGGATGCGCTCGAAGCGCGCGGCGTCAAGCATCTGCTCGTCGGCGGCCGCGCCTTTCACGGCCGCGAGGAAATCGAGACGCTGCGCGCGGCGCTGATGGCGATCGAGTGGCCCGACGATCAGCTGTCGGTCTTCGCCACCCTGCACGGCGCGCTCTTCGCGATCAACGACGAAGAGCTCCTCGAGTATCACCATCATGCCGGCAGCTTTCATCCGTTCAAGATTCCGGAGACCCTGCCCAAGGGCCTCGAACCAATCCGCGAGGCTTTGACCTGTCTCGCCAACTGGCATCGCCGCCGCAACCGTCGTCCGGTTGCCGAGACGATCTCGGACGTGCTCGGTAGCACCCGTGCGCATGTCAGCTTCGTGCTGCGTCCTGGCGGGGAGCAAGTGCTTGCCAATTCCTTGCACGTTGCCGAGCTGGCCAGACAGTACGAGATCGAGGGTGGCATGTCGTTCCGCGGGTTTGTGGAAGCGCTGCGCGAGGCGGCAACCGGCGGCCAGGCGGCTGAGGCACCGATCCTCGAAGAGGGCAGCGATGGCGTTCGCCTCATGACCGTCCACAAGGCGAAGGGACTCGAATTCCCGGTCGTGATTCTGGCCGACATCACGGCGCGGTTGACGCCCTTCGATGCGAGCCGCTACATCGATGCCGAACGCGAACGATGCGCGCTGCGCATCGGCGGATGGTCGCCGAAGGATCTCAACGACAACAAGGCAATGGAACTCCTCCGCGAGGAGAAGGAGGGCGAACGCGTCGCCTATGTCGCGGCGACTCGGGCGCGCGATCTTCTGGTCGTGCCTGCGCTCGGCGACGGGCCATATCCCGACGGTTGGGTGGCTCCATTGAATGCCGCGATCTACCCGGCCGAAGATGCGCGACGTGTCCAGGCGCGCGGTATCGGATGCCCGTCCTTTTCGAGCAAGGATTCGGTGCTGATGCGGCCGGATGGCGATCCCGCATCGAGGCTGACTGTGTGTCCTGGACAACACGAGTTCAGCGGATCCGGCGACCCGTACTCGCTCGTGTGGTGGTCGCCTGAGCCCGCTGTGCTGTCGCTTGGTGCACAAGCGCCGTTTGGACTTCGTCGCGATGACTTGATCGTCAAGGACGTCGCCCCCACAGTCTTACGGCGAGGTCTCGAGAGGTATCAGTCGTGGAAGAGCGGACGTGACGATGCGATTGCGGCGGCACGGCGGCCCTCAATCGAGGTGATGAGCGCGACTATTGCGGCGACGGATGAGACGCT
>DATCXH010001262.1:0-5978 GCA_036565925.1 Vicinamibacterales bacterium | reverse complement strand
TGGCTCGCGGCGCATCCGCGCCAGCCGCATCCCGAGCGCGTCTCGTGGGAGACCGAACGCACCGATCGCTACAACCGATTCCGATGGCTGGTGATCGATCGACTCGGAAAGAGGCCGTCAGATGTCGCGCTCAAAGACATCAACACCTACAACCCGATACCGGCGATGGAGCGCGAACTGTTCGATCACGAGAAGCCCTCCGGCCGCGTCGACGCCACGCGCACTGGCAATGCCTTCGACGTGAAGACGCGCGGTGTGCAGGCCTTTACGCTGCTGCTGTCGCCGGACGTGATCGACTTCAGTAAACCCGTGCGCGTCACCGTGAATGGCAAGGTCGCGCACGACGCCATGGTGAAGCCCGACGTCGCGACGCTGTTGACGTGGGCGGCGCGCGATCAGGATCGGACGATGCTGTACGGCGCCGAGCTGCACATACTAGTACCGTAGTGTCTTGCCGGACGAGTGTAGTGTCCGGCTTCTTGACCGCCGTAGCCGCGGCGGAGGCCGGTTAGCCCGGACCGTCTCATGAATATTCGCCTCGCCACGCCTGACGATCTCCCAGCGCTCGGACGACTCGGTGCGCTTCTCATGCGCACGCACTACGAGTTCGATCCGCAGCGCTTCATGAGTGCAGGAACGGACGCGGCTGAGGGTTATGCGTGGTTTCTCGGTCGGCAGCTCAAAGACCAGGATGTCGTGGTCTATGTCGCGGAACAGAACGGCGAGGTGTTCGGCTACGTCTATGCGGCGATCGAGCCAATCTCGTGGAAAGAACTGCGCGATGAATGCGGCTTCATCCACGACATTGTCGTGGACGAGCGTGGTCGGCGTAGCGGAACGGCGACGGCGCTGATCGAGAAGGCGGTCGAGTGGTTGCGCGAACGCGGCATGCCGCGGGTGATCCTGCAGACCGCGGACCAGAACGCCGCCGCACAGCAGCTGTTCGCGAAGCTCGGATTCCGCCGCACGATGATCGAGATGACGCGCGAGCTCTGAATACACCGTAGCGCTCTTCGTCCCTCGTTGCGGCGCTCTGCGCCGCCTTCCCGGTGCTCGTCCCAGTCAGCTATTTCCACACCGAACCCGTGTGCTACTACTGTGCCGGCAAAGGAGGCAGACGATGAGACGAGCGCTGTTGGCGGGCACGGTGCTGGTCCTGGTGGTCACCGCGATGGTGGTCGCGCAGAATCAGGATCCTTTTACAGGTTCTTGGACGTTGAACGTTGCGAAATCCACGATGGTGTCGCCGGCGACTGCCTCCAAGAGCGAGACGGTCACGTATAAGCACGTCGGTGAGGAAGAGATCTACGCCTCCGATGCGGTCACCGCGAACGGCGAGGCTGAACATACCGACTATCGTGGCGTTTACGACGGAGCGCTCGGCACCATCAAAGTGACCGTCGATGGCAAGGTTACGAGCGAAGGGCCGCTTCAACTGCGCAAGCTCGACCCGCGTACCCGATTACGCATTGCCATGCGCAAGGATCGCACCTTGAACGGCATCATCGTTCGGCGATTGGCCGCCGACGGCCGCTCGATCACGTCGAGTATCCTGCGGTTCGACAATGACGGCCGCATCGTGGTCCACGAGACGCGCTGGTTCGACAAGAAACCGTAGTCAGGGGTTTCGCCGGACCTGATAGTCCGCCTGACCACCTTCGCCAAGGACTACCTGGGAATAACCGGCAACACGACGTGCGACGGATACCGCTCGCTGTGATAGACGGTCTGCGTTGCCTTCTGCAGGCGCGTACCGGTTGCCGGATCCTCTCCGGTGTTCAGGTTTCGATCGAACCGCGGGAAATTGCTGCTCGACACTTCGAGCCGAATGCGATGGCCCGGCAGGAACGTGTTGCTCGTCGCCCACATGTCTATCGTGTACTCGTAAACACGGCCCGGCTCGATCGCAGTGCCCGTGCGGCCTGGGGCTTCCCGATAGCGTGCGCGAACGATCCCGTCTTGCACGTTGCGGGCAAAGCCGTCAGGGCCGACGTCAATGAGCTTCGCCGTCCAGTCCGTATCCCGCGCCGTCGTTGAGGCAAAGAGCTTCATGACGATGGGCCCGGTGACTTCGAGTGACGCAGTCAATGGCTCCGAGGTGAACACCAGCACATCGTCTCGGCGCTCGGCCGCGCGCTGATCCCACGGCCCGCTCGGCACCTGCTGCGCGCAGCATAGATTGCCGCCGAGCGTGGGCACCGGATTCTCAGGGTCGTAGACATAGCGGTCGATCTCCGCTCCGGACGGACGTTTGACGGATAGCGTTCCATCGCCCAGCAACGAGTTCGCGCGGCCAGCACTGGCGAGGTAGTAGTTCGTGTACTGCGTTCGCGCGAGCGGCCATTCCCTTTCGTCGCGCCAATAGTTCTCGCCCATGACGAAGATGCGAACCGGCGGATCGTTCAGGACGCCGTTGTTCATCCCTTTGAGCCAGTAGTCGAACCAGCGCAGGTATACGCGCTGCAGATCGACCTCGGCCGCCGCGCCGAAATCCACGGCATTCGGGTCTGCCGCCTGACCCGCAGGCGTGTTGTTGCGGCGTCCCGTCCCGTGGACCCATGGGCCGATCAGCAGCCGTTTGCCCTGACGCGCCACATCGCTCTTGGCCGTGCTCCGCACGGCCATGTGATCCTGCAATGCGCCACGCAGGAAGATGTCGTACCAACCTTCGACGGTCAGAATCGGCACGCCGATCGAGGTGTATTTGTCCTCGTGGCTAAGCGCACTCCAGTGTGCATCGCGAGTCGGGTGTGCTACCCAGTCGCGATAATGCGGGGCGCGATGCCCCGCCGCAGCTGGCGCATTCGCGATCGGCAACGTGCGGTAGACAGCGGGCCAATCATACGCACCGGTGAATTGCGCGACGCGTCCGTCAATCGAGACCGCTCCCCATGAGAGCGCGAACGCGAAGTTCAGTGCGCCATTGGTGTAGAACCAGTTGCCGTAGGTATCCGGTGTCGTCACCGTCGCCGCCATTGCGGTGAGGTATTTGCTTCCGCGAATTGCCTGACTCCACTGTGTGAAGCCGACGTACGAACCGCCCATCGTACCGAGTTTGCCGTTGAACCACGGCTGCGTGGCGATCCATTCATCGGTATCGAAACCGTCATCCGGTTCGTGCTTGAACGGATAGAACTCACCACCTGAGTCGAACTTCCCACGGACGTCGGCCTGGATCATCACGTAGCCGCGCTCGGCGAACCACTTGCCCTGTGTGACGGCCTGCTCAGTGTTGTTGTTGTAGGGCGTCCTGATCAGGATCGACGGGAACCGCCCTGGCGCGTCGGGCCGATAGATGTCGACCGACACGCTGACACCATCGCGCATCGGCACGCGCACGTCGTTCTCGATGCGCACGCGATGCGCCGGCTTCGAGAGCACCGATTCCTCGAAATGTTGTACGGCCCGCGCCGACGATTGTGTTTGTCGATCTTCCTGCGCATCGCTCCCCCACTGTAGGCCGAGCGCGATCAGCATCGATCCGATGACGAGCAGTGCTGTGCGTTTCATGATGCTCACTGCGTATACGCGCCGCCGCGTGCGCGTCAAAGCAGTGTGGGACGAATCATGGATCACCGGGACGGAACGAGTGAGCCAGGGACCATTTTGCACGGGTGTAAAGTCGCTTGACTTCGGGCGATCGCGGAGTAGTTTTAGCCACCTTTCGACAACTTCGAGGAGGCTTGTCAATGACTCGCTGGTCCTGCTCATTCACGCTGTGCGTTGCGCTGGTGATGCTTGTCCCGTGTGTGGTCTCAGCGCAGGCGATTGCTGGCATAGTGACCGACGCGAGCGGTGGCGCGTTGCCCGGCGTCACTGTCGAAGCCTCGAGCGCGGCGCTCATCGAACAGTCGCGCACGGTTGTCACCAACGACGCCGGACGATTCAGCATCGTCAACCTGCGGCCGGGTACTTACACCATCACGTTTACGCTGAGCGGATTCAGAACGGTGCGGCGCGAAGGCATTCAGCTGACCAGCGATTTCACCGCCAATGTGAACGCCGAGCTCGGTGTCGGCGGCATCGAGGAAGTGATAACGGTTCAGGCCGTGGCGCCGGTCGTGGACGTCCAGAGTGTCGCCGCGCCGCGCGTCTACACTCGCGACATGCTCGATGCGCTGCCGACAGCGCGAACGCCCGCGGCGATCCTCAATACGATCCCCGGCACCGCGCCGGGCTTCTTCGCGACCAACTTCCGCGGCACGAGCGATTCCGTGACGATGGTCGATGGTATGCGCGCGTCGAATCTGATTGGTGCGGGGCCAAGTCTGACCACCGCGCCAACCAGCAGCAGCATGTATCAGGAGTACAGCTTCTCGACCAACATCGACAGCGCCGAGGTCGGGCAGCCTGGGATTCGCATCAACCTGATTCCCAAGGACGGCGGCAATGAGCTGCGCGGCTCGATCTTCAGTACTTACACGCGAGACAGCTGGCAATCGAGCAACATCGACGACTTCCTGCGATCGCAGGGACTCACCGAGCCACCGAAGACGATCAAGCTGTGGGACTTCAATCCCAGCGTCGGCGGACCCATCGCTCGCGATCGTCTCTGGTTCCAGACCACCTATCAGAACACCGGCAGCGACACGCAGGTGATCGGCAGCTTCTACGACGCGGATCCGTCGCCGTACGTCTATCGTCCCGACACGTCGCGGCCTGCGGTGAACATCGGTCGTTCCTACAGCTTCGTGCAGCGACTGACGTGGCAGGGGACGCAGAAGGATAAGGTCGCCGGCCACTACGAGCGGCAGGATTCGAAGACGCCGTATTTCGCCAGCCCGCTGCTCGGCACGAACCCGCCGCCCGAAGCGACGCTGGCGCTCGCCGTGCCGAACAACGATCAGGTCGGCGCTCGCTGGACGCGCACGCACACGTCGCGCCTGTTGCTCGAAACGTCCTATCTGTGGAGCCAACGCGACACGAACAATAACTATCGCGACGCGCTCGAGCCATGGTCGGCGCGGTTCCTCGAGGACCCGGGTGTGCCGAGCCGAACCGGCATGACCTCCGCGCCGCCGGCGCTGGCGATCCTCGAAGTAACGACCAACCAGTTGATCGGCGGTGCGCCGAGTGTCAGTGATGCCAATGCTTCGAATTCCTGGGAGGTCAGGAGCACCGCCACCTACGTGACCGGCTCGCATTCCATCAAGGGTGGATTCTCCCTGCTGCGCGGCTCGTACCATCGGCCAGCCAACGTCGTGGGAGACGTCGTGCTGAACTACACAGGGGGCAATCCGCTTCAGATTGTGGCAACCGTGCCGACGAATCGCCGCGATGACATCGACGGCGACTGGGCGTTCTTCGTCCAGGATCGGTGGACCGTGAACCGCCTGACCGTCAACGCGGGCCTACGCATGGACTGGCTGATGACCAGTTATCCTGACCAGTTGCTGCCCGGCAATCTCTGGATCGGCGAAGCCTCGTGCGCGACCAATCGCGCCTTCTGCGGCGCCGACGTGCTGAACTGGAAAGACCTCTCGCCGCGACTCGGCTTCGCCTACGACCTGTTCGGCAACGGCAAGACGGCGATCAAGGCCGCGTACTCGCGATTCGTCGCCGGGGAAACCGTGAATCTGACCGGCGCCGTCAATCCGAGCCTCGCGATTTCGACGACCGACACGCGGGTCTGGACTGACCTCAACGCCGACAGGACGATCTTCAATTCGAACGGATCGCTGCAGACCGCCGAGATCGGCCCGTCACGCAATCCGGCATTCGGCACGCCGGTTCCGGTCACCACCTACGACCCTGACGTCCTGCGCGGATGGTTCAAGCGCGGGTTCAGCTGGGAGGGCAACGTGTCGGTTCAGCACGAGTTGCTCCCGAGGCTCGGTGTCGGCGCGCTCTACTACCGTCGCAGCCAGGGCAATGCCCGCGTGACCGATAATCGCGCGGTCACGCCGGCCGACTACAGCGGGCCATTCTGTGTGACCGTTCCGCCGACGACCCTGCCGGCCGGGAACCTGCTGCCGGAC
>DATCXH010000992.1:0-6011 GCA_036565925.1 Vicinamibacterales bacterium | reverse complement strand
GCCACACAAGGCAGCGCGCATTACCAGGTCAACGCGCTCGGCTTCGCATCGAACGTCCTGCTGCCGGCGCGGAGCATGAGCCTGGGGTTGAAGTACTTCAAAGAGTTCTCAAATCGATCGACGTTTGAGGGCTACACACTGCAGATCGCGGGAGCGGTTACGTTCTAGGGTGAACCGCGGCGCACGGAGACCGTCATGACAGAAGCGAAGATCTACGTCCCGACCACTGACGCGAAAACGCCGGCGCGCACGTACAACCAACTCCATCAGCCCCGCAAATTCGCCGACGGACGACGGCGCGTCAGCGTCTACGTGTGCTGGAGCTTCCCCGGTGAGGCCAATCGCGACATTCGCGATCTCGACAATCGATTCTCGACGATGACGGAAGTACGGCGCGTTGAATGGCCCTTCTGGGAGACCCCCGAATGGTCCGATCCGACGATGTTTCAACAGGGGATCGCCGGAGCGCTGGAGTTATTCTTTCGCGCGTGGATGCCGTTCCAGGCGCTCGTGGCCGAGGTCACGGGACACCCCGTACCCGTCTTTCAGCGCGTGGACCAGGCCGGCTACAGGCTGCCACTCGACGAACGCGTGCTGGCCGACACGGATACGCTGTTCGTCTTTGGGCTCGATCACGTGCTCACCGAACAAGAGGCGTCGACCGAGGAAATCGAGGCGGTCCGCGACTGGCTGACTCGCGAGGGCACGTGTCTCGTGCTGGGGCCGCACCACGACGTCGGCATCTCCGCCGATCTCAACGCTCGCGCGATGGAGTACGCGCACCACGGCGATGCCCTTGTTCCGCGACAACAGCGGTTCGGCAAGTACACGCGCTCACTGATGGCGGGACTCGGGGTGCCGGTCGAAAACCGGTACGGACTTCGTCCTGGCGTTGTCGCAGGTACGTCACGGATTGCGCCGTTGACCGCCTATCGTGACCTGGATACGCGTGGCTGGTTGAACGGCGTTTCAAACTTCAGCTTTCACAAGCATCTACCGCACTACGCCGTGACGACAGAAGACACGGCGGCCATCAAAGTTCTCGCGACGCAGCCGATTGACATGTCCAAGCCGCATCCGTTCACGGAAGCTGGCAATCGCGAGTTCAATTCGTTCGTGTGGATGCCGCCCAAAGGACCTCGCGCTGGCGAAATTCTGCTGACGGATTCAACGGTGTTTAGTACGCTGTTCGGTGCGGACGACAGCCTGAAGCAGTTCTGGAAGAATCTCGCCACGGCCAAGGTAATTCAACACGTGTAAGAACCAAATTCAGAATCTTTCAACAAGGGAAGAAGCGCCGCCTCGTCGGTTTCGCGAGTGTGCTTCTCCAAAATATAGGCCGCGCGTCGCCCTTGCTTTTCCGCCGTGTGCCGGTCATGGTCGGAACAGGCGATTCAGTTTGATAACGAAAGCGCGGTTTCGAAGAGATATCGACTGAGGGCGGGGCTGCGTGTCGTAGTCGTCCGTATAGACGACGAACAGCTCGCTTCCAGGTGCGTATTCCCATCTCAGGCGCAGATTGCTGCCCGTCGTTTCCGTCGTCGAGTTGTACTGAGCGATGGCACTGACAAACATGCGTGGCGTAATGGTGTACGTCGCGCGAGTGCGCACGACGGTTGCGGTGAAGGTCGCTTGAGGCAGATCGAGAAAGTTGACCGACACGGTCGGTTCGAGTGAGACGCGAGGCGTGATTTCCATTCGCGCAGAGCTGAGCGAGATCGACTGCTGGGTGCCGCCGTAATACGTACCGGTCTCGTAGACGATCGCGCCCGAGATCTTGCGCTGTTGACCGCCGGTGTACGACAGCTGCAGCGTGTGGAAGTCGTACGCACCGATCGGAATGCGGACATTCGTCGCAACATCGAAGGGTCGCACCGGACGATCGAACGTGTCGGTGTACATGACGCCGATCACGTCGGTGTTAATCAGTTCAGTTTGAAACAGGCCAACAAGCTCGCGCGTATCCAGCCTGTTCTGATTGTTCGTCAGATAGTTGATGCTCGCCTGCGTGGTGAATTTGCGCACGTGCGGTATCCGCGTCGGTCGCGGGCTGAAGCGCGTCTGCACGAAGTTGCGCCGCATATCGGTTCGTCGCAGGAACCCGATCTCGGGAAGGAAGTTGGGCTCGACC
The DNA here is from genome assembly GCA_036565925.1 of Vicinamibacterales bacterium. Taxonomy (GTDB): domain Bacteria; phylum Acidobacteriota; class Vicinamibacteria; order Vicinamibacterales; family UBA2999; genus Gp6-AA40. The sequence goes on along the minus strand of DATCXH010000992.1, from coordinate 3,880 downwards.
ACCAGTCGCTCCGCCGTGAACCCGTAGCGATCGGCGTTGTAGTCGAAGAGGCCGCGGTAACTGAAATCGTCGCCACGTCGGCCGTCCGTCTGCGTGCCGGCCACGTACGTATCGACGCGCACGTTCTGATAGAACGAGAACGTCGCGTCGAGGCCGGCGTGAGGTTCACTTGCTGCTCGTCCACTTCGACTTGCGCAAAGTCGGTGTTGATCGTCACGTCAGCCGTCAGGTTCTGTGTCACGCCGTACTTGAGATCACCGCCGATCCGTTTCGTCACGTCGTTGGAGAGCGGTGGCGTCACGGTCGTGTCGCTCGCCACGCCCGACAGGGCGTATGGCTTCAATTCGATCATGTGCGTACCTGACGGCGCCTGCAGACCGACAAGCATCCCCGCCGACGACACCTTCAGAATGCCGCGAAACGTCGTCAGCGCCCGAGGCACCTGCGCAAAGTACGACCACTCGTTCTTCCAGCGGACGACGCGTCGCAGGTTGATGCCCCAGGTCTGCTCGCGTCCGGACTGATAACGGAGCGACTTGAACGGGATGGCCATCTCGACGGTCCATCCCTCGTCGAACTCGGCGGTCTCGAATGTCCAGACCGTGTTCCAATCCACGTTGGGCGGTCCCTCGTCGGTGATCTGGCTGTCACCCATACCGCCGATCGCGTTTGCCGTGAACAGGTAGCCATTGCGCCGATCGTGAAACGTGTCGAAGAGCACAGCGAACGTGTCGTTTTGTCGAAGCTGGTTCGTGTCGCGGCGCATCTCGTTGGCGACACGCCGTTCGCGACGCGATTCCCAACAGCGCGCCGCCACATAGATCATGTCGTCGTCGAAGAACACCCACGCCTCGGTCCTCTCGGTGGCGGGCTTCCCTTCGTCGGGTTCCTGCTGCACGAACGACTCGATTGCGCCGGTCGTGCCGTAGAGAAGGTCGTCGAGGCGGCCGTCGACACGAATCGTGCCGCGCACGGCGCGTACCGTCGGCGCGGCGCGCGACGGCGAATCCTGCGCTGCGAGCGGTGGCGGCAGGATCGCCATGGCGATGAGCACGCCGACGCGGCCATGTGCCCGTTGGACAGCATGGCGGCGGATGGTATCGTCAGTCACTTGCATTTTGCAAGTGACTCGCAGACAGTATGCCGAAGATGACGAAGACCCCGAGGACACGCGCGGCAACAGTAGCGCCACGGCGATCGCGCTGCCCGGTGTCGTGTACACTCGACGTGCTCGGCGATCGATGGACGCTGCTCGTTGTGCGCGACCTGATTCGCGGCAAGCGGCGCTTCGCGGAGCTTGTCGAATCGCCCGAACGCATCCCGACGAACATTCTGGCCGACCGACTGAAGCGGCTGGTCAGTCTCGGCGTCATTCAGTCGCGTCGTTACAGTGATCACCCGCCTCGCGTCGAGTATCAGCTGACCGCGAAGGGTGAGGATCTGCGCCCGGTCCTGCGTGCGATGGTCGATTGGGGGATCAAGCATGCCGGTGGCAGGGTGCCGCCGCCCATCCCTCCGAGATCGAATTGAAGACGGCGCCCGCGCTTGACACCTGGAAGCAGGCACCGCGATAATCCACGTCCATGAACCGGTTGAGGGTCATCGGCATGTCCAACGTCGCGGCGCTGAGGCCCGACGTGTCGATCCTCGCACTGGTGCTCGGCGTTCTCCTACTTAGCGTTGGGCTGCTTCTGGGAAGCACCCCCGCCGGATGATGTAGTTCCCACAAGTTCAGTGCACCAAGGGCCATCATCCGATACGGGTGATGGCCCTTTTGCTTTTTGAGGGTCTATGGAGCTCGGAGAACTCAAAGTTTTCGTCACGGTCGCGACCGAACACAGCTTCTCGCGCGCCGCCATCAAACTCTGTCGGACCCAGCCTGCGGTGAGCCAAGCCGTCCGCCGCCTTGAACAGGAACTGGGGGAGCTCTTATTCGATCGCAGCACGAAGTCCGCGACGCTCACGCAGGCAGGCGATGCGCTGTTGCCCCAAGCGATCCAATTGCTTCGAATGGCCGACGAAGCCGTGGCCACAGTCCACCAGTTGTCGCAGCGGGAGCGTGCAGTCCTGCGGATTGGTGGCGACGAACCTGACGCGTACATCCTGCTCTCGGCCTTATCGACATTCCTCCTGGAGCAGCCGCACGTGAGCGTCGAATTTCGGCGCGTAGCCGACCCGGACGTCCTCGCGGAAGTCGGAGCGGGGACCATCGACATCGGCATCACGACCCGGGAACGTGTGCCGGTGCCATTGTGCTCCGTGCCGGTACCCATCTCGTCTACCGGCCTCTGCGTTCTACTGCCGAAGAGCCACCCCCTTGCGTCGTGGCCCGAGCTGCCGTTGACGGCTCTCCATTCCGAACGGCTCGTCACACTCGCTGGTCTGCCACTGGAGTCGCTCACGATGAGAGCCACCGATCATGCCGCGGCTCCTGCAGGGATGTTTGTCGTGATGCCGGGTCTCGACAGTCTGAAACACGCGGTTGCGAACGGCCTTGGCATCGGGATCGTTCCACGCGCGGTCGTTTCGAGCCTCACCGCTGCCGGACTGGTCGCGATCCCCCTGCCTGAAGCGCGGGCAGGCCGCGCGCGCACGCTCGTGTATCGAGACACCGACGGACGACGAACCGCTGTCGAGGAGTTCGTCGAGGCCCTGCAGTGCAAGGGAGAAAACCACGGCTCGCGAAAAGCCTCGATCACCATGAGGGCGGCGAGGTGAAACTCTCCTACGTTCACGGCGTCGGCACCACCCCTCTGATCGCGGATACCATCGGCGGCGCCCTCAATGGTGCGGCCGAACGCTGGGGCGACCGCGACGCGCTCGTCGCATGTCATCAACAGTTGCGCTACTCGTACCGAGAGCTTCGCGATGAGGCTGATCGCGCCGCCCGCGCGCTGATCGCGCTCGGGGTGCAACGTGGCGACCGTGTCGGCATTTGGAGCGGCAACCGCGCGGAATGGATGGTCACGCAATATGCGGCGGCAAAGGCAGGCGCCGTCCTCGTGAACATCAATCCAGCCTACCGTCTGCGAGAGCTGGAATACGCGCTCAGCCACTCAGGCCTGAGCGTGCTCATCGCCGCACGTCGGTTTCGCTCGACCGACTATGTCGAGACGCTCCTGCGACTGATCCCGGAACTGAGGTCGACGCGGACCGGCCCCATCCAGGCGCAACAGGTGCCAGCAATTCGCCGTGTCGTTTACCTCGGTACCGAGGCGGAACCCGGTGGGATCGCATGGGCAGAGTTCTTGGATCTCGCCGATCGAGTCTCCGCGACCGAGCTCGAGGCACGCGAAACGGCGCTGCAATTCGATGACCCGGTCAACATTCAGTACACCTCCGGCACAACTGGCTCTCCGAAAGGTGCGACGCTCTCGCACCACAACGTCCTCAATAACGGTTACTTCGTTGGCGAAGTATTGCGCTACACGGAACGCGACAGGATTTGCCTACCGGTCCCGTTCTATCACTGCTTTGGCTGCGTGCTTGGCAACATGGCGGCGGTCACGCACGGCAGCGCCGTCGTCATTCCTGGCGAGTCGTTCGATCCGGATGCCACGCTGCAGGCGATTCAGAATCACGGGTGTACGTCCATCTATGGCGTACCGACGATGTTCATCGCGCAGCTGGAGCATCCACGCTTCAGCAGCGTCCAACTCGAGACGCTGCGTACCGGAATCATGGCCGGAGCTCCATGTCCGATTGACGTCATGCGACAGGTCATCGACCGCATGCACGTGCCGCAGGTCACCATCTGCTACGGCATGACCGAAACATCGCCGGTGTCGTTCCAATCCGAGACCGATGATCCGATTGAGCTTCGTGTCTCGACAGTCGGCCGCGTGCTGCCACACCTCGAATGCAAGATTGTCGACCCGGA
>DATCXH010000548.1:0-3044 GCA_036565925.1 Vicinamibacterales bacterium | reverse complement strand
TTCAGCCAGCGCTTCGCTTCCTTGCGGAGATTCTCCATGGAAACCTTCTTTCCGTCATGCCCGGAGTCCGCTTAATCAGGGCCGGAAGAAGGTTCGTACGCAGGTGCGAACCAGGTGGGTGGGAAAACTCCCTTGCCGCGGACAGGAGGCGCCCCAGCGCGCGCTGGGGTCAGTCTCGTCTCAGTCCGCCGATGGTGTCAATCGGACTCGTCTGCGCGGGTCGGCGTCGCGCAGACGCTCTGTCTATTGCATCTCGGTTCCCGACGTACGCGGCACGTTGATGAGCGACGCGCCGGGCACTTTGCTGAGCGCGTCGGTATCTGACAGCGCCATTGCCAGCACACGCCTCGCGATGAACGCGTGCTCACGCGCAAGGTTCTCGGCACGCGTACCCTGACGTGTCGCGATCGCTTCGATCAAACTGCGGTGATGCTCCTTGGCAACGGCGAGCGCCGCGTCGGAGTAGGCGAGACCTGACGTCGGAAACACCATCGCGCTCGGCGACGCGAATGGCAGCGACACCGCCTGAGAGAAGGCCCGCGCGACCATCGCGCTCTTCGCCAGTTCGACGATCGTGGCGTGAAATGCCTCGTTCAGATCCATGTAGTGCGCGAACGAGTCGAGCGTCAGTCGTTCGAGTCGATCCATCTGATCGCCGAGCCGGCGCAGCGCCACCATCTCCGAACCGTCGACGAGCCGTTCCGACGCGAGCCGCGCTGCTGTGCCTTCGATAACGCCGCGGATCTCAATCGCATCGAGCGCCTCGGCCGGTGTGTAGCCGCGCACGGTGAATCCGCCTGACGCGTTGATATCGAGAAGACCGATGTGCGCGAGTCGTTCGAGGGCCAGTCGAATCGGCGTGCGCGACACGCCGAGCCGTGCGACGAGCGGCAGTTCGGACATGCGCTCGCCCGGCGCGAACTCGCCGCGCAGCAGCGACTCGCGCAAGCGGAACAACGCGCGCGCCGTGTGTGAAGCGACATCAGCTGAGGAACGGACCGGTGTAGGACCGATCCGTTCGGACCTGTGCACGTCGAGAATTCGGATCTCAGACTTGTCCGACATTTTGAAGTCCCCCGCACGCCAGTTGGAATCCGACCTCGAATCCTTTGAAAATTTGGCTCATCCATCGAACCATTTTTTTGGATTCGTTCCCGCGATCGCCCGCGCTTGCATGCAACCTGGTCGGAGAGGGCGCTATTCCTATCACAAAGTGTGTCGGATTCCTTGACTTTTCCGTTTGGCGGCGCCTATTCTGACCCACCCTTGTATGCAGCCGGAGTGATCCGGTCATGGACAGTCAGTAGTGCGGCGCGCGGGACCCGCACCTAAATCCTTGTCGATTTCTTGAAGGGAAGACGCTCAGTATGCGAACTGCGTTGAAGTGTTTGACGCTCCTCGTTGTTCTTCTGCTCCCAGCCACGGCGCTGGCGCAAGCCTCGCTGACCGGAACAGTGCGTGACGGATCCGGTGGCGTGCTCCCCGGCGTGACCGTGGAGGCCTCGAGTCCTGTGCTCATTGAGAAAACGCGCACGGCCGTCACCGACGGTACCGGTCAGTGGCGCATCGTCGATCTGCGCCCCGGGACGTACTCCCTGTCGTTCATGTTGACGGGGTTCAACACGGTGAAGCGCGACAACATCGAGCTGACCGGTTCGCAGACGTTGACCATTCCGGTCGAACTACGGGTCGGCGGTATCGAAGAGACGATCACGGTCACCGGTGAGTCGCCGATCGTCGACGTCTCGAATGCACGCCGTGAGGTGGTGCTCAGCAGCGAGACGATCCAAAGAATTCCGGCGACGCGAGCCGCCGGTGCACTGCTCAACACGGCGCCGGGCGTGATCGTTGGCGATACGGGCCTCGCCATCTCGCCGACGATGACGTCGTTCAACGCGCGCTCCAGCACGATCAACTCCGGCTCGGTGGCCGGCGAGGGTCGCTATGCGATCAATGGCTTCCCACTCACCGCGGCGCGCAGTGGCGGCTTCTCGTCGTACGTCTACGACACGGTCAACACGGATGAAATCGCCATCACCGTCGGCGGCGGACTCGGTGAGAGCGACATCGGCGGCCCGGTGATGAACATCATTCCGAGGTCGGGTGCCAACGTGTTCTCGGGGAGCGCGTTCCTGAGCAACGCCGGCGACTGGTCGAGCGGCAACAACCTCACCCCCGAGATCCAGGCGCTGAACCCGGCGCTGCGGCAGAATCCCGGTGTCATCAAGGCCTACGACTGGAACGCGTCGTTCGGCGGTCCGATCATGAAGGATCGTCTGTGGTTCTTCGGCAGCTATCGCGACCTGAGCACGCAGGTGGCGATGGAAGGGATTCAGACCAACGCGAATGCCGGCAACCCGGCGCGCTGGGATTGGGCCCCGGGCGGCATCAACGCGCGGCTGGTCCAGGACCGCACGATGGTGATCGGACGCTTGACCGGTCAGTTCGGCAAGAGCCGCATCCGCTTCAACTCCGAATATCAGGCGCGCTGCGAGGGCACGCCACTCAACGTCGGGACGGACGGATGCCACAAGCGTGGCGACGATTGGGTCGGTCTTGGCAACAACCAGGCGCCCACGCAGATGTCGCCGGAAGCCACGCAGACCGCGGGACGCGGCTACTTCGATGTGCCCTTCTATGTGAACCAGGGCACGTGGACGATGCCGTACAGCGACAAGATCCTCTTCGAAGCGGGCTACAACGCGTTCCGCTATCAGCCGATCTTCGGTCACCCGGCGCCCGATGCCGACACGAGTTTGACTCCCGTGACCGAGCAGTCAAATGCGGTCAATCCGGCGACAGGCATCCAGTACGCGCCGGTCGCGAACTATCGCTATCGCGGCGTTGAGACCTGGGGGCCGGCGACCGGTAAGACCGACGACATCCTCACCGCCGTGTCGTATGTGACCGGCTCGAACAGCGCGAAGATGGGGTACCAGTACCGTCGTCTCGACCTGCTCGACAAGGACGTCGCGAATCAGACGCAGCTCGGCTATCGCTTCAACCAGGGAGTGCCGAATGCCGTCAGCTACTACCTGCCGGAC
>DATCXH010000566.1:0-5073 GCA_036565925.1 Vicinamibacterales bacterium | reverse complement strand
CCGCCGCTGCGGTCCGCATGGCGCGCGAGAAGAATCGTGACAAGGAACTTGAAGCGGCATTGTTCGACAAGCAGTCACCGTCTATGACCAAAGACGATGTCGTGTCGTCGCTTCAACAGGTTGCGCAGATCAGCAGCGCCGACTTTGACGCGAAGTACGCCAAGACGCTGGAGGCGGTCCGTGCCGACGTGGCGCTGGGGCAGAAGCTTGGCGTTCAGGGGACGCCCACGTTTTATCTGAACGGCATCAAGCTCCCGCAGCTCCGCCCGGCGTATTTCGACGCTGCCCTGGACTGGGCTGTTCGCAAGTTTGCCTCGGGATCCTGAGGGGTTAAGTACCGGTGAAAACCATCCGAGAAGATGAGATGGGATGGACGCAATCAAGACTGAGGGCCTCACGAAGCACTACCAGGTGGGCTTCTGGAGGCCGCGACCATACGTCGCACTCGATAATCTGAGCCTGTCCGTGGGGCCAGGGGAAGTGTTTGGCTTCCTCGGTCCGAACGGGGCTGGCAAGACCACCACCCTCAAGCTGCTGATGCAGCTGATTTATCCGACCTCGGGCCATGCGGAAATTCTGGGCAGTCCGGTCGGTGACGTGGCGGTCAAACAGCGTATTGGCTACCTGCCTGAAAACCCGTACTTCTACGACAACCTGACCGCTGAGGAGTTGCTGGTGTACTTCGCGCGGATCTTCGGGTGCTCCGCCACCGAGGGTCGGAAGCGCGCAGCTCGCCTGCTGGACGAAGTAGGCATCGGCGCAGAGCGTCGGTTCCAGCTTCGCAAGTTCTCCAAGGGCATGGTGCAGCGCGTCGGGATCGCCCAGGCTCTCATCAACGAGCCCGAGCTCGTTTTCCTCGACGAACCGATGTCAGGGCTCGATCCCCTTGGACGTCGTGAGGTGCGAGAGTTGATTCTTCGCCTGCGCGATCGCGGATGCACGGTGTTCTTCAGCTCACACGTGTTGAGCGATGCGGAGGCGTTGTGCAGCCGCGTGGCGATTCTCGCCAAAGGGCGCCTTGCCGCGATGGGCGGACTGGATGAACTCACGGCGGTCGGATCACGGGGCTGGGAGCTCGTCGTGTCCGGCCTGACTGCCGATGTCCTCGCACGGCTGAAGTCGCGCCTCACCCGCGCCACCGAACTGGGTGATGGCCGCTTCTCGCTGGAACTGCCGGCGTCAACGATTCCCGAGCAATTGATCCCCGATCTCGGCGGCGCGCGGATCGTGTCGCTCAACGCGCTGCGCGGCACGCTCGAAGACGTCTTCGTCGAACAGGTTCGCGCCACGAGCGCCGAGCGCTTCACGCAGAAGGTGGCGTCATGAGATCGATAGCCATCATCGCCGGAGGCGTATTCAGGGATTCCATTCGAGATCGCATTGGCTACGGCCTGGTGTTCTTTTCGATCCTGTTGATGGCAGCATCCTTTCTGCTCGCGCAGCTCACCGCCGGGCAGGACGTGAAGATCATCAAGGACCTCGGTCTGGCGTCGGCGTCGGCAATCGGTCTGTTCATCGCGATCTTCTTCGGCATCGGCCTGGTGACGAAAGAAGTGGAGCGGCGAAGCATTTACAGCGTGCTGTCCAAACCGGTGACGCGGACACAATTCGTCGTTGGCAAGTACCTCGGCCTCGTGCTGACGTTGCTGATCAACCTGTCCGTGATGGTCGTGGCGTTCTACGGCGTGTTGTGGTATCTCGACTGGACCACGATCGATGGCGCCAAGGCCGCATGGGAAGCGCCGGCGTTGGATCTTCGAATGCTGAAAGCATTCGCGCTGATTGGTGTCGAGTTGATGCTCATCACCGCGACGGCGATCTTCTTCTCGACGTTCTCGAGCCCGTTTCTCTCGGTGGCGATGACCTTCGCGGTCTACATCATCGGCCACTTCGGCGAGGATCTGAAGAATATCGACTCGATCGTCACGTCCGTGGTGCTACCGTACATCACGAAGGCTGTCTACTATGTGATGCCCAACCTGAGTGCCCTCGACGTCAAGTCGGCGGTTGTGCATGGGCTGCCGGTAAGCGGTACCAGCATGATGCTGGCAACGCTATCGACGTTCCTGTATATCGCGACCTTCCTGGTCGGCTCGATCGTGATCTTCTCGCGGCGCGATCTGAAGTAGATGCCCATCAAACCTGTCACACATTCGCCGTTCCTGTGGGTGGCGCTGGTTGTGCTGCTGGTCAGCGCCACCACGATGCAGGTCGCGCTGGAGGGCAAGCTGGCGCGGCCAGCGGAGCAGGCAGACGTTCACTGGATTCAATCGCCCGGTCTGATGCGACGGCTCGCGGTCGGCTTCGACGCGATTTGGGCCGACATCTACTGGATTCGTTCCGTGCAGTACTACGGGGACACGAGGCTATCGGTCGACCCGAAGAAGAACTACGATCAGCTCTATCCGCTGCTCGACATCACCACGACGCTCGATCCCCACTTCAATATCGCCTACAGATTCGGCTCGATTCTGCTGTCGGAGGGTTATCCCAACGGTCCCGGCAACACCGATCAGGCAATCACGCTGCTGCAGAAGGGTATCCGGGAAATGCCGAGCAACTGGCAGTACTACCATGACGCCGGTTTCATCAATTACTGGTGGAGGCGCGAGCCGCAGTCCGCCGCCGACTGGTTCCTCAAGGGCGCGAAGCTGCCAGGTGCACCGAACTGGATGCAGCCGCTCGCGGCGAGCGTGCTCGCCGAGCACGGTGAACGCGACGCGTCCCGCGCGCTGTGGATCCAATTGAGGGAAACCGCCGAACACAAGTGGATTCGCGACGCCGCCAACCGCGGGTTGATGCAGCTTGATGCCGAGGCACAGATCAACGTGCTCGAGCCGTTGGTACAGAAGTTCTTCGACATGAACGGACGGTTTCCGAACAGCTGGCAGGAGTTGACGGATGGGCCGGTCAAGATGCTACGCGGCCTGCCGCGAGATCCCACCGGACACATTTTCGACCTCGACCCGGTGACCGGCTCGATCAACGTCGCGCCCGACTCGCCGCTTTTTCCGCTGCGCAGCCGAGTCCGCGGCTGATGCCCTTCGACTTGGCTCAGGGCGGGCCCCTCGAGTTTGCTCACGGCGGGCCGGCGTGGCTCGAAGTACTCGTGGTCGCCGTGTTCGGCCTCTGCATCGGCAGTTTCCTCAACGTCTGCGCCTATCGGTTGCCGCTCGGTGAGTCGATCGTCTCTCCGCCGTCACGCTGCACCAAGTGCGGTCGAACTCTGAGCTGGTTCGACAACGTACCAGTCATCAGTTGGGTCGTGCTTGGTGGACGCTGCCGCACCTGCCACGCGCCAGTGTCGTGGATGTACCCGTCTGTCGAGATCATCACGTCTCTGGTGTTCGTGCTGACCTACCTGACTTACGGGTGGACGCTCCTCAGTCTCGTGCGGGTGCTGTTTGCGTGCGCGTTGATCGTGCTATTCATCACCGATCTGCAGCACAAGATTCTGCCGAACTCGATCACGCTTCCAGGGATCGTCGCGGGGTTTGTCTTCAGCTTCTTTCTTCCGCCCGGGTGGATGAGCTCGCTCATCGGGCTGATTGTCGGCGGCGGATTTCTATGGGCGATGGCTGAAGCGTATTACCGGCTGCGCGGCCAGGAAGGGCTTGGGATGGGCGACGTCAAGCTTCTCGCCATGATCGGTGCATTCCTCGGCTGGAAGCTCGTCCTGCTCACGCTGGTGTTTGCCTCCCTGACCGGTTCGCTGGCTGGTGGTCTGCTCATCGCCTCGGGCCGCGGCGGCATGAAATACGCGTTGCCGTTTGGCACCTTCCTCGCCGTTGGAGCGTTGTTCGCGGCGACGTGGGGCGAGCCAATCGCGGACTGGTACTTCGCCTTCTATCAGTCGTGATGCAGACCCTCACAACTGATAGCCGCTTGTTTCCTGGCGCGCTTCGCGCGGCTGGGACCGCTACGGAACCCGCAACGGGACTGGCCCGCGAACAACGAGGCGCATAGCCGTCACATGAATCCACAGGCATACGCGCTGCTCGGCATCACCGCCATCGTCGCCGTGCTTGTCGCGGTGGTGGCCTGGGCAGTGCTGCGATTCGTGTCGGTGGCGAGGGAGACGCGCCACCGGCTACGCGACACGAGTGCCTCCCCGATGCTGGCCGTCGCCCTTCAGGACGCCGTTCAGAAACTGCGCTCCCAGGAACGGGCCATGACCGAGCGGGCGGAAGCCTCGGAGGCGATGAGCACGCAGATCGTGAACAGCCTCACCGCCGGTCTGCTCGTCGTCGATCGAGACGGCGTGGTGCGGATCATCAATCCTTCGGGCCAGAAGATGCTGGGGATCGGTGCGTCGCTCGAGGGCACGCCGATCGGTGCGCTGTCACGCGCAGCAGCGCCCCTCGTGGCGATCGTCAACCACTGCCTGACGACCGGTGAACCGATCGTGCGGCGGACCGTCGAAGTGCCGCATGCGAACGACGTGACCCATTTGGGCGTGACGGCCACCCGACTGGGTCAGAGCGAGGGGAACGCCGCCGGCGGCGTGATCTGTCTCTTCTCTGATCTCACTGCGGTGATTGCGCTCGAAGAGCAGCTCCGTCTGAAGGAAACCCTCGCACAGCTCGGTGAGCTGACCGCGGGAATCGCGCACGAGTTTCGCAATGGTCTCGCAACGATCCACGGCTACGGGAAGCTGATCGATCCAGCCGCACTGCCGCCGCACTACAAACCATACGTCGAGGGCATCCGGCAGGAGACCGAGGCGCTCGGTCAGGTGGTGACCAACTTTCTGAACTTCGCGAGGCCCACGCCGTTGTCGCTCGCCACGCACGATCTCGCCGCGCTGGTGCAGCGTGCCGCGGATGATCTCAAACATGACGTCCACCAGCTGGGCGGGGAGATCGTGGTTACCGGGCAGTTCGGGCAGGTCGATGCCGATGATGTGCTGCTGCGGCAGGCGTTCAGCAACCTGCTCCGCAACGCCATCGAAGCCTGCCAGCCTTCGGGTGTGACGCCGTGTGTGCGTGTGGAGGGCGCGCTCGACACGACGCAGCATCAAGCGCGAGTCAGCGTGCACGACAATGGGCCCGGCATCGATCCTCGAGCCCGCGA
>DATCXH010000798.1:0-2129 GCA_036565925.1 Vicinamibacterales bacterium | reverse complement strand
GAGGCGGCGGGGGCGGAGCCGGCGCCGCAGGTGCCACGAACGCCAACATCTCGCCAGGCGCGTCGGGCAGTCGGTCCGTCGCATAGAACAATGGCAGAACGACCACCGCACCAATCACGATCGCGTGAATCGTCCAGGACGTCAGGAGCGGCACGATGCCGCGCGTCGTGCGCGGGCGATCACCGGTAGCAATGAGATCAAACATGGCGTCCTCTGCGGAACAACACCGCTATCTGTAAGACGCCATTTCATCCGCAAGTGATCCAATTCGCGCCGCAGCAATACCGATCAGAGATCGTCAAATCACAACGAAGACCTATCTGAAGACCGTCACACCGACATGAGGCGCCGCACTTCGTCGCAATCGGTCGCGGACGGCAATCCGAACCCGCGCCCATATCCGAACAGGTCGGCCACAGTCGTCGCACCGAAGCGACCATCGAGCAACTCGAGTTGATCGGCGGTGATCAGTGCGGGATGCGGCGCGCCGCACGCGCGGCTCAGTGTGAGGACGTCTTTCCGGAGCGTGACAATGTAATTGGCCAGCCGCGCCGCCTTGAGTGTCGGATCCACTCCTCGCACCAGCCACGGATGCTGAGTGGCGACCCCCGTCGGGCAGTGATTCGTATGACACCGCTGCGCCTGAATGCAGCCGACGGCCATCATCGCTTCGCGACCGACGTTGACGGCATCGCAGCCCAGAGCAAATGCGAACACCGTCGCTTCGGGAAATCCGAGCTTGCCCGATCCGATGAAGACGACGCGCTCGTGCAGGCCATGCGCCGTGAAGATCTTCTGCACGCGGCTGAAGCCCACCTTGAACGGGAGCGCGACATGATCGGTGAAGACCAGCGGCCCGGCGCCGGTGCCGCCTTCACCGCCATCGATGGTGATGAAATCCACACCGCGCGTGCCCGGCGCCATCGATCGTGCCAGGTCCTCCCAGAACCTCGAGTCGCCGACGGCGGATTTGATACCCACCGGGAGTCCCGTCTCGCTGGCGATCCACTCGACGAAGTCGAGCATTTCATCGGCGTTCCGGAATGCCTGATGCGCAGGCGGGCTCACGCAATCGCGATCCATCGGTACTCCGCGAATGTCGGCGATCTCCCGTGTGATCTTCGCCTGCGGTAGCAGTCCGCCGACACCGGGCTTGGCGCCCTGACTGAGCTTGATCTCGACCGCGCGGATCTGGGGCGCGCGTGCGATCGTGTCTTTGAGCCGCGCCATGCTGAATCGACCGTCGGGCTCGCGGCAACCGAAGTAGCCGGTACCGATCTGCCACACCAAATCGCCACCGTGCAAATGATGCGAAGACACGCCGCCTTCGCCGGTGCTCTGCAGACATCCGGCCAGTCGGCTACCGCGGTTGAGCGCCTCCACGGCCGGACCGCTCAACGATCCGAAGCTCATGCCCGACACGTTGATGATTGACGTGGGTCGGAACGCTCGCGCCCGGCCCCGGGATGCTCCCATGACCTTCGCGCACGGAATCCGGAACTCTGGGTCGAACTCCGGATCGCCGGGGTGATACGTCGCCAGCGGGAAGGTGTCGTGCTTGATGATCAGATAGTTCGGCTGCAACTCCATTTCGTTATCGGAGCCGAACCCGAAGTAGTTGTTCTGCCGCTTGGCCGAAGCGTAAATCCACCGCCGTTGATCGCGGCTGAACGGACGCTCCTCGTTGTTGTCGGTGACGATGTATTGGCGCAGCTCGGGACCGACGGCCTCCAGCCAATAGCGGAAGTGGCCGACGATGGGGAATGTTCGCAGGATGGCGTGCTGCCGTTGCGTGAGGTCGAACACGACGACTCCGACGAGCAGAACCGCGAACACCGCACCGATCCAGATCAGCAAGCCAGCTCCTCTGTCTTCGTACGCACACCTGAACGACAGCTTTTTATATAACTGATTGCGATCTGAAGGCAGTACTGGCTCGGAGCCGGCAGCGATTCAGTGAAGCGGTTTTGCCGCGGTTCCGTCCTGAGTGCGATGTCGTTTCCCGATCTTGCGGTTCAAGTAGTCGTTCAGCGCGACGTCGTTGTTGTGCTCCGTGTCGCGCGAGCGGTACACCAGCGTGACCGTGCGACGGCGCGCCGCGTCATCAGCGGACGCCACACGACTGGCTT